>DAIRFU010000669.1:0-3969 GCA_036794935.1 Kofleriaceae bacterium
ATCTCGCCTATACCAGCGTCGAGTTTGAGATCGGCGGCGACACCGCCGACGATCGCCTCGTTGTAATTTCCGCTCGTCGGCTTGACGTCCGTCACCACGACTTCGAACGGCGAGTAGATCTCCTTCACGCACTGTACGACCGCGTTCCACTCGGCGTCGGCGGTGGCGCCGGTCTCGTGCGCGCTGTTCTGGTACTCGTCGATCTGATACGTGCCGGGGTTGGGAATCGTGCTGATGTGCTGGCGCGCATCGTTGATCATGCCGCCGGTCACCGTGCAACCGCCCGCCTCGTTACAGCGGTTGAGGAAGAGCACGTTCGACACCTCGGCCGCCTGTGACGACCGCAGCTGGTCGGGCGTGGCAACCACCATCACGTTGCGCGTGCCGATCTGCGTGCCGGCCGGCGGCAGATCGGAGCGCTTGGTCGGAGCATTATCGTCGGCGTGTGCCACCGGCGCGAGCGCGAGCAGAGCGAGCGCACCGAGGCTGAGCGAGAACGTGCGGGACATGGGACGCGGGGATACTACAGGTCGCCGGAGCCCGTCAGCAGGATTTGTCACGGAGGCACCCCGCCGCGCTTGCAGGGCCTCTCAGAAATCCGGCTGGCTGCTGCCCCCTTGCGCCTCGTGGTGTCCCACGACGCGCGCCGCCATCATCAGCTGCCCCGCCGCCCAGGCGATGTCGACGTTGACGTCGAGGGTCTCGGGACCTTTCGGATACGCCACCCGCGCGAGTGCGTCCTCGATGCACAGCCGCACGCTCGGCGAGTAGTCGATGCCGGAGGCCTTCGCGCCGTAGCCCTTGCCATCCGGTGTCACGGACAGCCGGACCAGCGCGTCGATGTCGCGGCTACGCGGCGCCCCCTCCGTCGCGTCGACGCGGCTGTCGATGTCGTCGAGGCAAAACTGGATGCTCGGGTACACGGACTGGATCGCGGCGGTCACCTGCTTGCTCTCGACGGGTCGTACCGTCGGCAGGGCGGTGCTCTGCCGGCTCACCTTGAGGTCGGCGATCCTGTCGAGCAGCACGCGGACCTCGTCCTGCTTGACGTCGAGCTGCTTGCGCAGCGTCTCGATCTCCTCCTTGTCCTGGGCGCGCTCGAGCAGCGCGTGCTGGAGGATCTTGATCTCCTGATCCTTGCGGTTGATCTCGTCGATCAGGAACTTCATCGTCGGCTCGTCGTTCGTCGGCACGAGGTGCGTACGGTCGCCCGGCCGGGTCATCACCGCGGCGGTCGCGAAGGTGACGAGCAGTACCCCGAGCGCGGCGAGCGCGATGAAGCGCACCGGCGATCGCTTCGGCGGCGGCGCCAGCTCGTACATCAGCGCGGCGAGCGTCGGGAAGCGCTTGCTGCGCTCCTTCTCGAGGCCGCGCATCACCGCGCGCGCGATCGACGCCGGCACCTTGCTGCCCTCGGGCGGCGGCAGCGCGCGCTCCTCGTGCTCGAGCATCGACACGCTGGTCGCGCCGGGCAGCGGATGCGTCTTGTAGAGCGCCTCGTAGAGCGCGACGCAGAAGCTGAACTGATCCGCTCGCGCGTCGATGCCCGGCCCCGTCAGCTGCTCGGGCGGCATGTAGCGCGGCGTGCCGAGCACGGTGCCGGTCGCGGTCAGATCGACGTGGAGCGGCGTGCCTTCGCGCGGTGCCGACTCGGAGACCGCGCCGCGCGCGTTATCGTCGAGCAACAGCGAGCGCGCGAGGCCGAAATCCGTCACGCGCACGCGCCCTTCTCCGCCGACGAGCACGTTGTCGGGCTTGAAGTCGCGGTGGAGCAAACCGACCGAGTGCGCGGCCATCAGGCCTCGGGCCGCCTGCTGGAACACCTCGAGGATCTCGCGCCACGTGCGCGGCCACCGCTTGAGCCAGGTCGTCAGCGTGTCGCCCTCGACGAACTCCATCGCGATGTAGACGTCGCCGTCGTTCGTCGTGCCGACGTCGTAGACGCCGACGACGTTCGGATGGTTGAGCTGGGCGATCGCCTGCGCCTCGCGCTTGAGCCGCGTGCGCGCCTCCTTCGCGTTCGCGCCGAGGTTCGCGCGGAGCAGCTTCAGCGCGACCTTGCGATCGAGCTGCGGATCGTAGGCGGCAAACACGACGCCCATGCCGCCGGCCCCGATCGACGACAGCACCAGGTAGCGCCCGACGCGGTCCCCGATCGAGAGCACCGGGCGCTTGGCGACCTGCGAGTCGTCACCGCGCACGTCCACCTTCTCGTGCTTGTGGGTCGCCGCGTTGCTGTCGGTCTCGTCACCCGCGAGCGCGGCGACCAGCACGCGGCAGTCCCGGCAGCTCGCCAGGTGCGTCTCGACCCGGTCAACGGCGGAGCCTGCGAGTGCGCCGGAGACGAACTCGCTGGCCGCGTTGTCGTCCAGGCACTGCACCGTCTGCTCAGGGTAGCAAACGGCTCGTGCCAACCGCCCGAAATGCATCAACGTCCTCCCGCGGGCCGGAATGAATCCGGCCCGCTCCCTTTGGGGACACCGCCCGAAGGGCCGGGTTTCGCTTGCATCCGAGGCAGTTGCAAGGTAGCAATCTCGCGCTTTTATGCTGACCGACCTGTCCAAAGTCCGCAACATCGGCATCTCGGCCCACATCGACAGTGGCAAGACGACGCTGACCGAACGCATCCTCTACTACACCAACCGGATTCACCAGATTCACGAGGTCCGGGGCAAGGACGGTGTCGGCGCGAAGATGGACTCGATGGAGCTCGAGCGCGAGCGCGGCATCACGATCCAGTCCGCGGCGACGTTCTGCCAGTGGCCGCCCCCGGCGCAGAGCAAGGGCGTCATGGCCGTCCCCGGCAGCCCGGTGAAGTCCAACCACTGGATCAACATCATCGACACCCCCGGCCACGTCGACTTCACGATCGAGGTCGAGCGCTCGCTGCGCGTCCTCGACGGCGCCATCATGGTGCTGTGCGGTGTCGCCGGCGTGCAGTCGCAGAGCTACACGGTCGACCGCCAGATGCGCCGGTACAAGGTGCCGCGCATCGCGTTCGTCAACAAGCTCGACCGCACCGGCGCGAACCCCTATCGCGTTCGCGATCAGCTGCGCGACAAGCTCAAGCTGCACCCGGTCATGATCCAGATGCCGATCGGCCTCGAGGACAAGCTCAGCGGTCTCGTCGATCTGATCGAGATGCAGGCGTACACGTTCTACGGCGACAACGGCGAGACGATCGAGCGCGGCCCGATCGCCGAGGACATGCGCGAGAAGGCCGAGGAGCTCCGCCAGGAGATGCTCGACAACCTGTCGCTCGTCTCCGACGAGCTGACCGAGGCGATGCTCGAGGAGAAGGTCACGCCGGAGCTCATCCGCAAGTGCCTCCGCGAGGCGACGATCGCGCTCAAGTGCACGCCGGTCATGTGTGGCTCGGCGCTCGGCAACAAGGGCGTCCAGCTCCTGCTCGACGGCGTCTGCAGCTACCTGCCCGATCCGCGGCAGGTCGAGAACGTCGCGCTCGATCTCGACAAGAACGAGGAGCCTCTCGTCCTCGAGAGCGACCCGACGAAGTCGCTCGTCATGCTCGCGTTCAAGCTCGAGGATGGCCGGTACGGTCAGCTCACCTACGTCCGCGTCTACCAGGGCACGGTCAAGAAGGACGACTTCATCGTCAACGCCCGCAACGGCAAGAAGGTGAAGGTCGGCCGTCTCGTCCGCATGCACTCCGATGACAAGGAAGAGATCACCGACTCCGGCGCCGGCGACATCTGCGCGCTGTTCGGCGTTGATTGCAACTCGGGCGACACGTTCACCGACGGCACCGTCAACTACGCGATGACGTCGATGTTCGTGCCCAAGCCGGTCATCTCGGTCGCGATCAAGCCGAAGGACTCGGGCGCCGAGATCAACATGTCCAAGGCGCTCAACCGGTTCACGAAGGAAGACCCGACGTTCCAGTGCTACGTCGACCCCGAGTCGAACGAGACGATCATCGCCGGCATGGGTGAGCTCCACCTCGACGTG
>DAIRFU010000670.1:0-3969 GCA_036794935.1 Kofleriaceae bacterium
ACTGCGGGATCGGCCACAGATACGCCCGCGCCGGGAATTGGCGCGCCGAGGCAGGATACGTCGCCGTGATCTTGGTGCCGGTGCCGTCGAAGTAGTCGATGCCCGTCACGACCGGCGTCGGCATCACCTGGTCGGCGATCTGCCACCGGCGGATGTCGAGCAGACGCAGTCCTTCGAACGCCAGCTCGACACGCCGCTCGAGACGGACGTCCGCCTGGGTCAGCGTCGCGAGCGTCGGCATGCCCGCCCGCGCGCGCACGAGGTTGAATGCCGCGAGCGCTTCGGCGTCGGGTTGCCCGAGCTCGACCTTCGCCTCGGCGAACATCAGGAGCACGTCGGCGTAGCGCATCAGGATCACGTCGATGCCGCCGTTGCCGCGGTCCGCTTTGTCGGTGAGATCGATGTACTTCCGGATGTTGAAGCCGGTGACCGAGACGTTCTCGTTTCCGAGGTTGATCTTCTCGGGCTTCGTGTTCGCCGCGACTGGACGTGAATCGAAGGTTCCGCCGTCCCATGACGCGCCGGGATAGAGGATCGTCGCGGCGAGGCGGGGATCGCGATTGGACGTGTAGGAGAGCGTGTCTTCCGGCGTCCACGGCTTCGAGTTGAACAGCGGAGAGGTGCTCGTCGGCAGGCCGTCCTTCATGAGATACGCGTCGACGAGGGCGCGGATCGGCACGACATGGCCGGACGCGGAGTTCGTCGGCGGACCGTACTCGCCGAAGATGTTGTTGTTCTGACCCGCCGCCTGCGTGGTCTTGGCGTAGTTGTGGGCGAGAATGATCTCCTTGCTGCCCTCACCGGCGTAGCTGAACAGCTGCCCGTAGTCGGGGTGCAAGGTGAAGCCACCACCGTCGATCACCAGCTTGGCCGCGTCGGCGGCGACCTGGTAACGGCCGGCGTAGAGCGCGGCGCGGGCCTTGAACGCCAGCGCCGCCCACTTGGTGGCCCGTCCCACGTCGTTGCCCGTGTACGACGCCGGCAGCACCGGGATCGCCGCGTCGAAGTCGGCGAGGATCTGATCGTAGATCTGCGTCGCCGGGGTGTTCGTGAGCTCCCGCGCCTCGGCGTCGGTCATCGGGACGAGCGGCATCGGCACGTCGCCGAACAGGCTGACGAGCTGCAGGTACATCACGCCGCGAAGGAACTGAGCCTCGGCGACGTATCGCGCCTTCTTGGCGGGGTCGATCTTCCCCGCGGGGATACGATCGATGTTGGCGAGCAGGATGTTCGACCGGGCGACGCCGTTGAAGTACTGCACCCACAGACCGCGGGCGTAGCCGCTCTGCGAATCGAAGGTGCCGTCCGAGAAAACGTACCGGTTGTCGAACTGGCGGTTGACGGCACCGTTGTCGGTCATGCCGTCGAGGCCGATCACGTCGAACCATCCCGGGAGCGAGCTGTAGATCCCGTTCAGGGAGAGAATGGCGTCGTTCTCCTGAGTCCAGAAGATCTCGTCCGACACGGTGGTCGGAGAGGTCACGTCGAGCAGCTGGTCGGCCGACTGGCAGCCGACGAACGGCATCGTCAGGGCGAGCGCGCCAACGAGGAGATATCGCGATTTCATCGGATTCGGATGAGTTGGGTACGGCGAAGGGTTGAGTGCGTCGTTCGTGTCCCGGCCGCCCCCAAACGAGCGGAGTACGGCCGGAACGACGTGTTCGTCAGAATCCGAGACTCGTGCCGATGCTCCAGTTGCGCGTCTGGAAGTAGTACGTACCGCGCGTGGAGTTCGGGTTGACCTCAGGAGGCAGAATGCCCTTCAGCGGCGACCACGTGTACACGTTGTTGCCGGCGAAGTAGAACCTCGCGCTGCTCAAACCGCCCCGCGCGATGAGCCGGCTGGGGATCGTGTAGCCGATGTTGAAGTTCTTGAGGCTGACGTACCGCCCGTTCCGCACGTACCACGAGTTCGAGCCCGGCGCGTTCTGGTTGTGATCCGAGCGGAAGGTGAACCGCGGCCACTTGGCGTTCGGGTTGTCAGGTCTCCAGTAGTCGAGCAGATAGGTGCCGAAGAAGTTCTCCCAGGTCGGCCCCTCGATCAGTGCGCCGTCGATGAAGACGTCCTGCTTGCCGACGCCCTGGAACAACAAGCTGCCGTCGAAGTTTCTCCACGACGCCGACATGTTCGAGCCCCACGTGTAGTGCGGGAACCGATCGCCGATGACGACGCGATCGAGCGCGTCGATCTTGCCGTCGCCGTTCTGATCCTTGTACTTCAGATCGCCCGGCGCCGTCTTCGCGTTCTGCTTCGCCCAGGCCGCGACTTCCTCCGGCGTCTGGAAGATGCCGACGGCCTCGATGCCGAAGATCGCGTCGATCGGATAGCCGACGCGGCGGATGCTCGGGGACGGCGCCCCGTTGCCCGGGTTGATCTGGTCGCCGCCCGGCAGGCTCGTGATGCGGTTCTTGTTGTTCGCGACGTTGAACCCGATCGAGTAGTTGAACGTGCGAATGTTGCTGCGCCAGTTGAACGCCGTCTCCCACCCGGTGTTCTGCACGGCACCGGCATTCTGCGTCGGCGCCGAGTAGCCGATGAGCGTCGAGACCGGCACGGCGATCAGGATGCCCGTCGTGCGCTTGTTGTAGAGGTCACCCGTGAACGTGAGCTTGCTGTCGAACAGCTCGACGTCCACACCGCCGTTCGTCTGCTCGGTGGTCTCCCAGCCGATGTCGGGGTTCGCGATGCGGCCCGGCGTGGCGCCGCTGGCGAGCACGTTGTTGTAGACGTAGTTCCCCGAATTGATGTTGATGGTCTGCTGGAACAGGTAGTCGCCGATGCGGTCGTTGCCGAGGCGGCCCCACGAGCCTCGCAGCTTCAGGTCGTTGATCGGACCGAGGTGGTTCCGCAGCAGCGGTTCGTCCGACACGCGCCACGCGAGCGACGCCGACGGGAAGTAGCCGTACTTCTTGTTCGGCCCGAACCGCGACGAGCCGTCGTGGCTCAGGTCGAACTCGGCGAGATACCGGTTGTTCCACGCGTAGTTCAGGCGGGTGAACTGGCGCACGAGACGTGAGTCGAACGCGTTGCTGCCCGTGCTCTGGAACGCGACGTAGCCGTTGCCCGGCAGCTGGAGATCGTTGCTGTACGCGCCCGATCGGCCGGCGTTGAGCTGGTCGGTTTGGCTCTGCCGCTGCTCGTAGCCGCCGAGAAGGTGCACGAGGTGATTGCCGAACGTCTTCTCGTACTCGGCTGTGAGCTGCGCGTCGAAGTTGAAGTCGGTGCGGCGCGAATCGGTGGAGTTCGTGCGCACGTTCGACATCTTCGCGACCGTCGGCGAGACGACCTCGTCGAAGAACGCGTACGACGGCTGGAAGTCGAGGTTGCGGTTGTCCTTGTTGTCCGCCTCGAACTGCGCGCCGAACTTCAACCCGTTCTCCATCGCGTACTGCGCGAGGGTGTTGATCGACGCCGTGATCCAGCGCGACTTCACGTCGCCCTGCTCGCGCAGGAGGGCGAGCGGGTTGAACGCGCTCTTGCTCCAGCTGTACGAGCCGTCGGGATAGAGCGCCAGCGACGTCGGAGGCGTGTCGTGCAGCGCGCGGAACTCGGCGTCACCCTCACCGCGAGGACGGACCGTCTTCTCGTGCATCAGCATGAGATTCGCCTGCGCGGTCAGCCGCTTCGACACGTTGAAGTTCGAGTTGGCACGCAGCGTGGCCCGCTTGTAGTAGGCCGGCGCCGAGAGCACCCCTTCCTGGTCGAAGTAGTTGGCCGACAGCGACAGCGTCGCCAGATCGTTGCCGCCCGACAGGCGAACGGTCTGGTCGGACATCGGCGCCGCCTTGTAGAGCAGGTTCAGCCAGTTCGTGTTCGGATACTTGACGGGGTCGATCCCCTTCTCGGTGCTGTCGATGTAGCCGGCGGAGTACTTGGGGGCCTGGCCCGAGTTCACGTAGACCTGGTTCACCGCCTCGAGCTCGGCGCGGATGTCGACGCGCTCGGGCATGTCCTGCGCGGCCTGCTGC
>DAIRFU010000102.1:0-14064 GCA_036794935.1 Kofleriaceae bacterium
GCGATCCCGAGCCGCGCCGCCTCGATCGCGATCTGTTGCGTGCGGTCCCACGACAGCCCGCGGTCGCTCATCAGCTTCAGCCACGCCGCGGCGTGGCTCGGATCGCTGCTCAGCGCCTGCTTCGCGAGCCCGTAGAGCAGCCGGTCGTACTTGGTGCTCGCGCGATCTTGCGCCGCCTCGGCCTTGAGCCGCTCGCTGTTCGCGAGGTCGCGCTCGCTCATCACGTTGACGATCGCGAGCACGCCGACGAGCGCGAGGATCACCAGCGCGCCGACGCCGACCGCGAGCGTGACGCGATAGCGCGCGATCCAGCGCCGCAGCAGCTGGCCGAACGAGTACGAGTGCGACGCGACGAGCTTGCCGGCCGTGAACCGGCGCAGCTCGTCGGCCAGCTCCTTCGCGCTCGCGTAGCGCGCCGCCGGATCGTGCGCCATCGCGTGCTCGATGATGGTCGCCAGCGCCGGTGGCAGGGCAGGCTCGCGCACGCCGACCGGCGTCCGGCTGTTCGCGCGCACGAGCGCGATCACCTCGTCGGTGGTGCGGCCGCGGTACGGTGGCTCGCCGGTGAGCAGCGTGTAGAGCAGGGCACCGAGCGCGTAGACGTCGGTGCGCTCGTCGCTCGTCTCGCCGCGCGCCTGCTCGGGCGCCATGTACGAGGGCGTGCCGAGCACCGCGCCGTGCTGGGTCAGCGCGGCATCCGAGCCGCTCGGGTCGCCGTCGTCGGGAACGGCCGACGGCGCGCCACCGGCATCGTCGCGCATGTCCTTCGCGAGGCCCCAGTCGATCAGCACGGTCTCGCCGAACGGGCCGATCAGCACGTTCGACGGCTTGAGGTCGCGATGCAGCACGCCCTCGCTGTGCGCGTACGCGATCGCATCGGCCACCGCGATCGCGTGCGGCAGCAGCGCGAGCCGATCCTGCAGCCGCTTCGCATCGTCGATCACGGCGTCCAGCGAGCGGCCGCGCACGCGCTCCATCGCGTAGAACGCGCGCCCGTCGCCGAGCACGCCGGCATCGTAGACGCGCACGATCGACGGGTGCTGGAGGCGCGCCGTGATCAGTGCCTCGCGCTCGAACCGCGGATCGATGCGTCCCTCCCGCCGCATCACCTTGATCACCACGTCGCGGCGCAGCCGGCGGTCACGCGCGAACAGGATCTTGCCCATGCCGCCGCGCGCGATCTCGTGGCCGATCGCGTACGCCGAGTCGTCGATGCGCTGCAGCGTGGGCAGGTCGGCGACCGTGTGGGGGCCGGGGAGCGTCTCGCCGAGCGGGGCTTCGAGCGTTGGATCGCCCTGCAGCGTCGGATCGGTCGCGATGGGCTGCCGTCCCGCAACGCCGGGCACCGTCGGATCGGTCGCCAGGCGTTGCGCGCCTGCGACGCCGGGCACCGTCGGATCGGTCGCGAGGCGTTGCGCTCCCGCGACGCCGGGCACCGTCGGATCGGTCGCCAGGCGTTGCGTTCCCGCGACGCCGGGCAACGTCGGCGCTTCGCGATCCCCATCGCGCATCGCGACAGCGTACCCCGAGCCGCTGGCGACGCGAAGCGATCCGCTAGCTCACCGTGACGCGCGGCTTGAACTTCTTGCTCGCGGGCAGCACCAGATCCCACAACCCGAACGTCGCGGCGAGGATGTGATCGAGCTCGCGGGTCTGCCGGCTCCGCCCGAGCGTCGCTGCGTCCGGCATGCACGAGCACGCCAGCCGCGACGCCTCGAGCGAGTGCAACACGCCGCGCGACCAGCCGGTGCCCGCATACACCAGGCAGCCGGGTACCCACAGCGCCTCGAGATCCTGCAGCGCGTACGGGATCTTTTCGTCGACGGTGCCGAGCGAGTCCTGGTACTTGCACTCGATCGCGATCGCCTTGCGGTCGGTCGGCCGGACGACGAACACGTCGATGCAGCGATCCTTGCCGATCACGGTCTTGCCGAGCGAGACCTCGACGTAGACGACGAGCCCTTCCGACGCGTAGTTGTGGTGGATGTAGCTCGCGATCAGATCGCGATACGAGTTGCCGGTCATCCCGCTCGCCGCCCGCGCCGTGCGAGGGGCGACGGTCGTCGGCTTCGCCGTCTTCGCCGTCGTGACCTTCGTGGTCGCCATCGCTCAGAGTGTCAGGCCGAGCTGTGACACCGGCGCTTCGCGCGGCGCCGCCGCGCCCTCGCGCGCGCCGGCCTCGAGCAGCCGCGACCGCGTGATGCCGATCGCCTCGTCGCAAAGATCGTTACCCAGGAACGCGCGCTGGTTGCGGATCGCCGCGACGCCGACCGAGCCCGACCCCATGAACGGATCGATCACGAGCGCGCCGGCCTCGCTGCTCTGCGTGATCAAGACCTCGCTGACCTCGGGCGGCTTCTCGGCGGGATACCCGCCGCTGATCCGTGGCTGTTTGATGATGTCCGCGATCCCGAGGTCGTGGAGCTTTCGCTTGCCCTTCTCGAAGAACAGGACGCACTCGTAGCGAGCTCGGTAGTGGTATCCCATGCCAATTTTTTCTTTATCCCAGATCAATGGTTTCCAGAACTTGAACCCGGCCTCCTCGGCGAGCGGCTTCGCGACGAACATCGTCTCCGGATCGCAGAACAGATAGAAGTGGGAGTCCTTCTTGAGCACGCGGAACACCTCGGCGAACAGCTCCGGGAACCGCGTGTTCGGAAAGATCGAGAACCAGTCGTTGCTCGACGCCTTGCTGTGCTTGAGCCGCGTGGTCGTGCCGATCGCGCGGTACTTCTCGAGCGACTCGTACGGCGGATCCGTGATGACGAGATCGACGGATGAGGCGGGCAGTGTTCGCAGCCACGCGACCGCGTCGCCTCGTGTGAGCTGGAAGCTCGGCTGATCCATGCGCAGACCCTCGCACGGCAGTCTGACAATCTGTTCAGTGTCAGTCCGGCCGTCGGAGGGATCACGTACTATGGCGGACGTGACCGAGCTGGCGACGATGGGTGCCTCGCTACGCATGGAGGCGTTCGATCCGCTGTTCACCATCGTGTCGCTCGACTTCAAGACGAAGGAGCACACGAAACACTCGCTCGACACGTTCCGTGCCGAGATGGCGGCGGGCCGGTTCGTCTGGATCGATGTCGACATCGCGCACAGCGAGGAGGCGCGCACGCTGGTCACCTCACTCAACCTGTGTGCGCCCGAGATCATCGACGACGCGATGTCCCGCGAGCCGGCGACCCAGATCGCGCGCTACGACGACTACCTCCACCTCGTGCTCTCGGGCTGCCGGCTGGTCGGCCACAAGTTCGATCTCGAGCGCGTCGACGCGATGCTGGGCGAGAACTTCCTGCTCACGTTGCACAAGGGCCAGCCGGTCTTCCTCGAGAACATCCGCAAGTCGTACGTGACCGACTTCGTGCGGTTCGCGCAGAGCCCGAGCTTTCTGCTCTACGAGCTGTGGGATCAGCTGATCGACAACTACCTCAACGTGCACAAGAGGTTCGAGGAGCGCGTCGAGGAGGTCCAGGCGCAACTGATCGGCGATGTCCAGGACACGATCTTCGCCGAGGCCTCCGAGCTCGGCTCCGACCTCTTGCACCTGCGCAAGGTCGTGCTGCCGGCGCGCGCCGTGCTCACCGACCTGTCGACGCGCAAGTCGCCGTTCGTCAGCGAGGCGACGCAGCCGTACCTCGCGAACATGGTCGGCACGGTCGAGCGCGTGCTGCAGGACGTGCTGGTCGATCGCGACATCCTGTCCAACTCGCTCAACAACTACATGTCCCTCGTCGCGCACAAGACGAACCAGGTGATGAGCAAGCTGACCGTCGTCAGCATCATCTTCCTGCCGCTGACGTTCCTCTGCGGCGTCTACGGCATGAACTTCGAGATCATCCCCGAGCTGCACTGGACGCACGGGTACCTCATCTTCTGGTCGGTCGCCGCGGCGGTGGTCGGCGGGCTGCTCTACCTGATGCGGCGCAACAAGCTGCTGTAGCTCGGCGCCGGTCAGGTCCCGGCGCGCAACAGGCCGCCGAGCACGCGCGCGTCGTCCTGGGCCTGCGCGTTCTTCTGGTGATACACGTCGTAGCTCGGCCGCGCCTCGGCATCGCCGTGCGCGCGCAACGCGGTGACATAGGCCTGCCACGCGATCAGCCGCTCGTCGACGTAGCGCTTCATCACGGTGTACAGCTCGGCGCGCGCGGGCGGAACGGGCGCCGCCCCGACGCGTGCGCGCATCGCACGCCAGGGACCGAGGACCGAGCCCTCGATCTCGGTCGCGAGCCCCAGCTCGTCGATCGCTTGCTCGCGCTGGCGGCGCAGCGCCAGATTGAACGCGGCGATCGTCTCGCGCTCGACCGCACGGAAATCCTCGACGATCGGATCGGGCGCTGGCGTAGCGGGCGACTCGGACCGAGTCAGGATCACGATCGTGACGATCGCGGCAGCCGCGATCAGGCCACCGACGAGGACCCAGATCTTCACCGCGCGTTCATAGCACTGCGCGCCGACGCCCGGCGTGCGATGCGTCGCGCACGTTTGACAGCAGTTCTGAGCACTTCAAGGTTGGAACATGGTGTCCCGGCCGGTCGGTGAAGTGCCCGAAGCGATCCACGCGATCGCGCGGCCGCTGGACGGCGAGGATGATCTCGACCACCTCGTCGAGCTCGTCGCCGACCGGCGCATCGTGATGATCGGCGAGGCGTCGCACGGTACCCACGAGTTCTACGAGCTGCGCGCCGCGCTGACGCGCCGGCTGATCCAGCACCACGGCTTCGCCGCCGTCGCCGTCGAGGGCGACTGGCCCGACGCGCTGCGCGCGGATCGCTTCGTCCGCGATCAGGCGACCGACGACGAGGACGCGCCGAGCGCGCTCGACTCGTTCGAGCGGTTCCCGCGCTGGATGTGGCGCAACGAGGAGGTCGCGGACTTCATCGGCTGGCTGCGCGGCCACAACAGCCAGCGCGACGAGCACCAGCGGGTCGGCTTCTACGGTCTCGATCTGTACTCGCTGCACGCGTCGATGCGCGCGGTGATCCAGTACCTCGACGACAACGACCACGAGGCGGCGAGCCGCGCCCGCGAGCGCTACGCGTGCTTCGATCACGTGCAGGGCGATCCGCAGCAGTACGGGATGCAGGCGCACCTCGGCATCGGGCCGAAGTGCGAGACCGAGGTCGTCGCCCAGCTCGTCGAGCTGCAGCTCCGCAAGCTCGCGCGCTCGGGGCGCTCGCCCGGCGGCGACGCGTGGTTTCACGCCGTCCAGCAGGCCCACGTCGTCCGCAATGCGGAGGCGTACTACCGGATGATGTTCGCGGGGCGGACCGCGTCGTGGAACCTGCGCGACACGCACATGGCCGACACGCTCGACCTCCTCGGTGATCACCTCGGTGATCACGGCGGCCCGACGCGGCTGATCGTGTGGGCGCACAACTCGCACGTCGGCGATGCGCGCGCGACCGAGATGGGCGACGACGGCCAGCTCACGCTCGGCCAGGTCGCGCGCCAGCGCCATCCCGGCGAGGTCGCGCTGATCGGCTTCACGACGCACGAGGGCTCGGTGATCGCCGCCGATGACTGGGACGAGCCCGCGCAGCGCATGCGCGTTCGCCCATCGCTGCCGGGCAGCTGGGAGGAGCTGCTGCACGAGGCGGGGCTGCCGCGCTTCTACGTGACCTCGGCGGACATGAAGCGGGCGATCGGCGAACGCGCCGAGCGTCTGCAGCGCGCGATCGGCGTCGTCTACCGGCCGGTCACCGAGCGGCGCAGCCACTACCTGCACGCGCGTCTCGCCGACGAGCTCGACCTCGTCATCCATCTCGATACGACACGTGGGGTCGAGCCGCTCGAGCCCATCGAGGCGCCGGAGGCGACCCCACCGCAAGAGCTTCCCGAGACGTTCCCCACCGGAGTGTGACATGGCCCATCGTTCGAAGAAGAAGCACCTCAAGCACGTCCACGAGCACGAGCCCGCGACGCCGAAGGCGAAGTCTCCGGCCGTGAAGGCCGAGCGCGTCGCCGCGGCGAGAAAGGCGAGCCCACGGCGCCGGACCAAGCCGGCCGATGCGAAGTCCGGCGAGCGGCGCAACGGCGCGACGCGGTCGGCCCGCCGCACCGTGGTGGCGCAACCGGCGACTGCCCGTCGCCGCAGTGACGTGGCCCCCGAGGAGCCGAAGCAGCCGGGGCTCGTCGGGCGGCTCGCGCGGACGGCGCGGCAGCGGCGGGCCGAGAAGCGGGCGACGATCGCCGGCAAGCAGCCGGGGCTCGTGCGCCGGATCGCGAAGCGCGCGACGAAGAAGCTGACCGCGCAGCCGCGCAAGGTGATCGATCGCGCCAAGCATCGTGTCGCGTCGCGCGTGCGCTCGCTGCTCGGCAGCGAGGCCGTGTAGCGGCTACGCGTCCACGCGTTCGGCGCGGAACGCCATCGCATCGAGGCCGAGCCGCTTGAGCGCGTCGTAGATCTCCTTGCGCGTCTTCTGGCCGAGCTTCGCCGCGAGCGATACGTTGCCGTCCGCCGCGCGCATGAGCTGCGAGTAGTAGTCGCGCTCGAACTTTTGCTTGGCATCGCGGTACGGCAACAGCGCGCTCGCCGGCGCGCCCTCGCTCGAGGGCAACATCACGTGCTCGGCCTCGATCTGGTCGGTACCAGCGAGCAGCGTCGCTCGCTCGACATGGTTGATCAGCTCGCGCACGTTGCCCGGCCACGCGTACGCGATCAGCTTCTCGAGTGCAGCTGACGACAGCCGCAACGCCGCCCGCTTCTCGCGCTTCGCGATCATCGACAGGTGGTGCTGGACGATCGGCGCGATGTCCTCGGGGCGCTCGCGCAGCGGCACGATGTGGAGAGGATAGACATGGATGCGATAGAACAGGTCCTCGCGAAACCGGCCCGCCTTGACCTCGGCCGCGAGATCGCGGTTCGTCGCGGTGACGAGCCGGAAGTTGATCTGCTTGGCCTCCGTCGAGCCGACCCGCTGCACCGCGTAGGTCTGGAGCACGCGCAGGAGCTTGACCTGCATCGCCATCGGCATCTCGCCGATCTCGTCGAGGAACAGCGTGCCGTTGTCGGCCGCCTCGAAGGCGCCGACGTGTGCCGCGACCGCGCCGGTGAACGCACCTTTCTCGTAGCCGAACAGCTCGGCCTCGAACAGCGTCTCGGGGACCGCGCCGCAATTGATCGCGATGAACGGTGCAGGTGCGCGCGGTGAGCTGTAATGCAGCGCGCGCGCGACCAGCTCCTTGCCGACGCCACTCTCGCCGGTGATGCAGATCGGGGTCTGCGCGGGAGCGAGCTGATCGAGCGAGTGCAACAGGTCGCGCACCTGCTGGCTCGAGCCGAGGATCATGTCGGCCTTGCGGCGCCACGCGCCCTTGGTGACGCCATCGCCGGCGCGCTCACCCAGCAGCTGGTTGACGATCGCGATCAGGAGCCCCGGCGGCGGTGCCGCGGGCAACCACAACGTGGGCGCCGCCATCCGCGCAGGGTTGCGGCCGATCACGAGCAGAGGCCGGCCGTTCGGGCGGCCGTGGAGGAAGCCCACGAGGTCGTCCGGCGGGCCATCGGCGGTGGTGCCCAGGATGTAGAGCGAAAGAGCGTTCAGCTGTTCGCGCGGCGGCGTGTCCGGCCAGGCGATCTCCGCTACCCGCCAAGTACCCGAGCCATCGAGGATTTTCCGTACTTCGGCGACCCCGCTGGGCCCCGATCCACATACACCTATCTGGGCGAAATCTTGTGCGGCCATCCGAACCGTTCTCCAGGCCCTGCATGGAAAACGATACACCAAGCTCGCCGGTCGCTAAATTTATTTTTGATCTCAACGCATTAGCTAGTGGACCGACCTTCGTGAGGGTTCCTTACGCAATCTCGGATACTTACGCGGGAGTGACTGCGTTTCGGAACAGGTGATTTCCGCACGGCTAAAAAATCTTCTCGGATTACAGGCACAACTGCCACGGCGAGCGTTGGCGCTCAGCCTGCATTGTTCGCAGCCCATGTCGAAGTCAGTGTTGTGGTTTGTGGTGGTGAGTCTGGTCGGCTGTGCGACAGAGCCCGAGCTCTCGACGACCGAAGAGCTGCTCTCGCAGAACAAGAACGTCATCCAGAACGGCCAGCCGGTCCAGAACGACTACGGGCACTCGACCACGATCAGCACGCAAGGCTCGATCGACCTGACCAACGAGTTCTTCCAGGACCTCGGCAGCAACGGCCGCCGGTGCGTGAGCTGCCACCTGCCCAGCGCGGGCTGGGGCGTCACGCCCGAGGAGCTGCAGGGCACGTTCGACAGCACCAGCGGCGGCGTCATCGACGACGGGCACGGCCTCGGTGCGGTGTTCCGGCTCAACGACGGCTCGGTGTCGCCGAACGCGGACATCTCGACGCTCGATAACCGGCGCGCGGCGTTCCGCATGCTGCTGACCAAGGGTCTCATCCGCGTCGGCATCGGTATCCCGGCCGGCGCCGAGTTCGTGCTCCAGGCCGTCGACGACCCGTATGGCCACGCGAGCGCACAGGAGCTGTCGCTGTTCCGCCGTCCGCTGCCCGCGACCAACCTCGCGTTCCTCAGCACGGTGATGTGGGACGGCCGCGAGACGTTCAAGGACGACGAGGGCCAGCTCAAGTCGATCCACTTCGATCTGTCCGACCAGGCGAACGGCGCGAACCAGGGGCACGCCCAGGGCCCGCCGCTCAGCGACGCGCAGCGCGAGTCGATCGTCGCGTTCGAGGCGTCCCTCTACACCGCGCAGGTGATGAACAAGGGCGTCGGCCAGCTCGATGGCAACGGCGCGAGCGGCGGCCCCGAGGCGCTGCTGAATCAGCCGTTCTACATCGGCATCAACGACGTGTTCGGCGATCCGGTCAGCGGCGATGCATTCGACAAGAACGCGTTCGACATCTACGACGCGTGGACGAACAACAACAAGAAGCAGCGCGCGCAGATCGCCCGCGGTCAGAAGCTGTTCAACACGCGCAAGCTCGTCATCACGGGGGTCAGTGGCCTCAACGACGACTTCGGGATCCCGAGCCTCGACGCGACCTGCTCGTTCTGCCACAACTCGCCGAACGCGGGTGACCACTCGCTGCCTGTGCCGCTCGACATCGGCATTGCCGACGAGTCGGAGCGCACGCCGGACATGCCGCTGTACGTGCTCCAGTGCGTCAGTGGCCCGCACGCCGGCCAGGTCTACCGGGTGACGGACCCGGGCCGCGGCCTCATCAGCGGCAAGTGCGCGGACATCGGCCGCTTCAAGGGACCCATCCTGCGCGGGCTCGCCGCGCGGGCGCCGTACTTCCACAACGGCTCGGCGAGCAATCTGGCCGAGGTCGTCAACTTCTACGACCGCCGGTTCCAGATGCACCTGACCACCGCAGAGAAGGCCGACCTGACGGCGTTCCTGGCCGCGCTGTAGCTCCCCAGACCGGGGTTCTGGGCCCGAGGGTCCCGCGATACGCGGGGCCCTTTTTTGTTTGCCACGCGACAGTGGTAACGTCGGCCCCCGCGCGCGGCACCAGCGCGCCAACAACCAAGAAGGTCGGGAGAATGAAGACGCTAGGTATCCTCGTTGTGGCAGTGCTCGCAGGCTGTGGTGGATCCAAACCCAATCAACAGATGCCGCCACCCGCGGGTGGTGGCGACACTGCGACAGCCGACCCGACCGAGGCTGTCGCACCCGCGCCGCAGCCCGAGCAGCCGGCCGCGGCCAAGTCGCTCTACGACCGGCTCGGCGGTCAACCGGCGATCACCGCGGTGGTCGACGACTTCGTCAACCGTACGACGTCCGACGCGCGGATCAAGGATCGCTTCTTCAACACCGACCCGGTGCAGCTCAAGAAGCTACTGGTCGAGTTCGTCTGCGTCGCCACCGGCGGCCCGTGCAAGTACACCGGCCGCGACATGGAGACCGTCCACAGCGGCATGGAGCTCGTCGATGACGAGTTCAACGCGCTCGTCGAGAACCTGGTCGCGACGCTCGACAAGTTCAAGGTGCCCGAGAAGGAGAAGGGCGAGCTGCTCGGCGCGATCGGCCCGCTCAAGCCGCAGATCGTCACGCCGGCCGACAAGCTGAAGCCGATCGCCGACAAGGACCTCGCGAAGGTCACGAAGCTGCAGGCCAAGCTGAAGGACAAGGAAGCAGCCGAGCTGCTCGGGCTCGCGGTGCAGGCCGGCAAGCGCGGCCAGCGTAACTACGCCGAGCAGATCTTCAGCCGCGTCGAGATGAAGGCCGGCCCGAAGGCGGTCGCCTCGGTCGCGAAGGTGTTCCGCGCGGGCGCGCCGACGCGCGTGACCACGCCGACGAAGAAGATGACCGAGAACACGCCGCAGCCGCGGGTCGGTGCGGTCGAGGAGGAGCCGGCGATGCCGGCGAAGGCGAAGCGCGGCTCGCTCGTCGGCAACCTCAAGATCGACGGTAAGGCGCCGCAGGGTATCGGCGTCATCATGCTCACGCCGGTCAAGGGCGGCGGCAAGCACCGCGTCGCCAAGCCCCACATCCTCGAGCAGCGCGGCAAGGAGTTCGCGCCTCACGTGATGGCGATCCCGGTCGGCTCGACGGTGTCGTTCCCGAACTTCGACCCGATCTATCACAACGTGTTCTCGATCTCGAAGACGAAGGCGTTCGACCTCGGCATGTACAAGAACGGCGAGACGCGCGAGATGAAGTTCACCAAGCCGGGCATCGTCCGGCTCGGCTGCAACCTCCACGCGGCGATGTCGGCATACCTCATCGTCGTCGCGGCGCCGCACTACTTCGTCGTCGACAAGGACGGCAAGTTCAACTTCCGCGCGCTCGCACCCGGCAAGTACAAGGTCCAGGTCTGGAACGAGTACGCGGGCGATCCGATGACGAGCGAGGTCGAGATCAAGGTCGGCGACAACACCAAGGACTTCGATCTGAAGGCCTCGGCGCCGGGTCTCTCGCCGGACAAGTTCGGCAACTCGCGCGGCTGATCGGCTGGCGTTCAGTCCCGCCGGGCTCGGCTCAGGCCGAACACCACGAGCAGGAGCCCGGCGAGCCCCCAGCACGCATAGCGCACGTAGCCGAGCACCGGCGACGGCGCCTTCGCGGGCTGCGCGGTGGGCTGCTCGAGCGCGACCGCGAGCGACAGCGCCGCGAGCTTCGTCTGCGCGCCGAGCTTCAACGGGAAGGTCCGTGGCGAGACCGGCGGCGCGGCGCCGACGAGCACGATCGGCTGGTCGAGCCCGACGAGCGCGGCCGCGGTCGTGTGCGACGCGAGCGTCTGCGTGACGGTCGAGAGATCGACGGGGGTCGACAGCGCGATGACGCCCTGGTCGACGTTCTTCTGGTTGACCACCGCAGCCGAGACGACGAGCTGCAACGCCTTGCCGTTGGTGCGGGCGCGCGTCTGGTTTGCGGCCATCGGCTCGAGCGGTGGCGCGTCGGCCGGGATGCGCAGCATCGAGCTCGGCTCGTTATCGCGGAGCTGGAAGACCTCGAGGACCTCCTCGGGCTCGGCCTTGAACAGCACGTCGCGGTCCTTGACCATGTCCTGCAGCGTCGCCGCGTCGGTCTGGATCGCGGCGCGCAGCATCGGCAGGCTCGCGATGCCATCTGCGCGCATGTGCGCTGCCTGGGCCTGCGAGTCGAGACGCGCGGCGAGCTTGTCGGCGGCACTCTCGATCGCCTTCTTCGGGGCCTCGTTGTCGACGGCGGCCGCGGCCGTCGGCCTGGGCTGGACCGCCATGAGCGCTGCGCCGGCACCGCCGACGAGCAGCGCGGCGACCAGCCAGCCGACGCCGCTCCGGCGCGGCGACGCGACGGGCGCCACGCCGCCGACGGCGGATGCGATCGGCGACGCGATCGGAATCGGCTCGCTGTCGCGCCGCGACACGTTGAAGAACGCCTCGAACGCGGCCTGCACGTCCGTCATCGACTGGAAACGCTGGTCGGGATCCTTCGCGAGCAGCTTGTCGCGGATGAGCTCGTCGAGGCCGGGCGGCAAGTCCGCGCGGCCGGTCGGCGGCACCGGCTCGGTCACGATCTTGTGGAGCAGCTTGTCGGTGTCGGTGTAGCGACGCTCGTCGGTGCGGTGCGGCTCGTCGAAGTCGAACGGCCGGCGCGCGGTCAGCATCTCGTACATCACGACGCCGAGTGCGTAGATGTCGGCGCGCTTGTCGACCTTCTCCGGGGTCAGGATCTGCTCGGGCGCCATGAACTCCGGCGTGCCCATCACGAGGTGGCGGTTCGACGAGTCCTCGCTGCCGGCCTCCGCCTCGAGGAACCGCGAGATGCCGAAGTCGAGCACCTTGACGTGGTCGCTCGCGTCCTCCTTGTCGGTCAAGAACACGTTGTCCGACTTGAGGTCGCGGTGGATGATGCCCGCGGTGTGGGCCGCGTGGAGCGCCGACGCGATCTGGGCGGCGATCCGGAGCGCGCGGCGAGGCGGCATGCCGCGCACCCGGTAGATCTCGTCGGTGAGCAGCGCGCCCTCGAGGTACTCGAAGACGATGAACGGCACCTCGTCGCGGGTGAACCCCATGTCCGTCGACTCGACGATGTGGGGGTGGCCGATCGCGCCGGCGGCGCGGGCCTCGTTCATGAAGCGCTCGACGACCGTGGCGTCGGTCGCGAGCTCGGGGCGCAGGATCTTGATCGCGACGCGCCGCTTGATCAGCATGTGCTCGGCGAGGAACACCGTGCCCATCCCACCTTCGCCGACCGTCCTGATGATCTTGTAACGGCCCTCGAGCGTATCTCCCGCCTTCACTGCGACGCTCGAGGCTCCCATCGAGGGATGAGTCTATCAGGCCACGTCGGGCGTGCGGCCCGCGTCTTGCGGGAACGCGCTTAGATAAGCTCGTAGCCCCGCCCTGGACGGTATCAGTGTACGCGCCGAGTCACCTGGGCGCGGGCAGCGGCCCGACCTGCGCCGACCCAGCTGTGGATCTTCGAGAGGTGCTCGTCCTCGGTCGCCTGTGCGGCGAGGAACGCACGTACGAGATCCTCGCGACCGAGCCCGCGCACGAGGTCGACGAGCCCGACCCACTGCTCGTGATCCGCGAGCTCGGCGAGCGTCATCGTCTCGAGGCCGTCGAGCAAGCTGGTGCGCGGGTCGAGGAGCACGTCGGCCAGACCGCGCCCGGCCACCACCTCGCGGTTGGCGCACGGCGTGACCGCCGTCGGATCGCCGCCGAGCTGCGTGATCTCGCCATCGAGCAGACGGGCGTGGGCATGCTCCTCGTCCCGCAGCTGGACCAGATCGCGGCGCTCCGGCCCACCGACGAAGGCTCCATACGCGTCGTGCTTCGCGATCAGCGCCTCGTACAGCCGCACGCCGGACCGCTCGAACGCGAGCCGGGCGCCGAGCAGATCGAGGAGCAGCAGCTCCTCGCCGGGCACGTGCGGCTCGCGCGGCATCGTGCCGGGCGGTCCGGACTCGACCGCATAGCGGCGCCGCACCGCCGCGATCTCGTCGGCGGAGCCCCGCGAGGTGGGGCCGAGCTCGTGCGGCATGTCGAGCATGCCGCGGCGACCTGATGCGGATGCGAGGCCGGTGCGGTTGTCGCCGGCGCGCAGGCTGGGCTGGACTTTCACGTGTACCTCCCGGTCGGTTGCTTCGACGTACCGTTCGCCGTCGGGCGCGGCGGCGCCTCGGGCTCCGCGAGCTCGGTGCCCGGATGCCATCGGTAGCCCGCCGCCGCGATGTTCGACGGCACGTCGTCGTGGTTGACGAGTGCGCGATAGTGACGCGTCCGTTCGGGCTCCTCGGCGCGCGGCACCAGATCCGGCCCGCTCGCGCCGAGCATCAGCTCGCGGCTCAGGACCTGGCGCACGAACCGGCGCTGGCTCGTGTACTCGATCGGCGTGCGCAGCGGCTCGCCCAGGATCTCGGCGGCATCGCGACGCTCGACGTTCTCGAACATCGTCGCGACGGCGTGCACGTGTCCGAGCTCGTACTCGAGCATGCGCTCCCAGATCGCGCGGATCCGCGGATCTCGCTCGGACTCGAGGCAGCTCCAGTAATTGTAGGCCTCACACGCCTCGTGGAGCAGCAGCTTCTCGAGCGCGGACTCGCGCGGATCGATGAGCGACTCGTACTGCGTGACGTGCTGCTCCTCGATCGACGCGATCTCGGCGTAGAGCTGGCGCGCGACCGGATCG
>DAIRFU010000671.1:0-3963 GCA_036794935.1 Kofleriaceae bacterium
CGATCGCGAGCAGCCCGACGCCGGCCCACACCAGCGCCGGGATCTTCGCGCTGCCCGCACCGTGGAGGATCGCGTCCCAGTTGAACGTCATCGGGTCGGTCAACACCGGCGTCGCGAACGCGGCGAGCGCGATCGCGCCCCACACGAACATCATCAGCTTGAGGCTGTCGCGCCACGGCTCGATCGGCCGCGGGCCGACGCCGGTCTGCGCGCCGAGGTACGGTTGCGGCACGCTCGGTAGCGGCGCGGGGGTCGCTTGCTGCGGCGAGTGAATGCCCATGCCGCCACCCGCGGCGGGCGGCGGGTACGCTGCCGGTGCCGGCGGGTAGCCGGGAGAGGGCGCGCCGAACCCGGGCGCCGGCGGGCTGTAGCCAGGCGCCGGATACTGGGGCGCGGGTGGCGAGTACGCCTGCGGCGCGGCGGGCGGGTTCGCGGCCGGTGCGTACATCGTCGCCGCGTTCGCCGCCGCGTGCGGCGCGAGCCCGCTGCCCTGCGGGTAACCCACGGGCGGCGGCTGCGATCCGGGATGCGGGCGCTGCTGCGGCGGCGGTTGCGACGCCGGATGCTGGCGCGCCGGCGCTGCATACGGCGGCTGCGGCTGCTGCGCGCCGCCGAGCTGCTGCAGCACCTCGTTCGCCGAGTAGCCAAACGCGGTCTTCGCGACCGCGCTCGGTGCGACGGCGGGCGCCGGTGCCTGCTTCGCGCCGCAGAACACGCAGTGCAGCGCGGCCTCGGGCAGGTCCTTGGAGCAGCTAGCGCATTTCTTCACACGTTCCCCCGTCGAATCGCCCGACTATACATTAGGCTTTCTCCGCATGGTCAGCCTCGGGGATGTGAAGAGGAGTGCGGCGACGCTGTTCTCGCAAGGGCAGCACCTCGCCGCGCTCCGCCTCTACGACGCGATCGTCGCCGTCGCCCCGCTGGACTACGACGCGCGGATTCGCGTCGCGGATTGTGCGCTCGCGCTCGGGGATCCTCGCGCGTCCAGCGTGTATCGCGCGACCGCATGGTACTGCCTGAAGGCGGGCCACCCGCTCGCCGCCCTCGTCTGTGCGCGCGTGCTCGAGGCCCACGGCGGCGATCCCGCGGATCTGCTCGCGTCGCTCGTGGTGACCTACGGGAGCGAGAGCGAGCGTCTGGGCAAGGTCGCCGCCCGCATCGCGCTGCCCGCCGAGACGATGACGATCGAGGTCCCCGACGTCCGCCTGCCCGCACCGGCCGATGCGACTGCGGCTGCGCTCGCCCGCGCCGAGCACGCGACCGACGGCTACAAGGAATTCCCCGAGGCGCTGCACGCGATCCCGCTGCTGTCGTCGATGTCCGAGGCCGCGTTCCGGCGCGTGCTCGGCACGCTGACGCTGCGCCGGCTGCCCGCGGGCGCGCCGGTGATCCGCGAGGGCGAGGCCGGCAACTCGTTCTTCTTCGTCGCCGGTGGCACGCTGCGCGTCTACGCCACCGACGGGCTCGGGCGCCAGACCGCTCTCGCCGCGCTCGGCGAGAATGCCGTGTTCGGCGAGATGGCGCTGCTGTCCGCGCAGCCGCGCACCGCGACCGTCGAGTGCCTGTCCGAGGTCGATCTGTTCGAGGCGTCGCGCGAATCGCTCGCCGCGCTCGCCGACGAGCTCGGCGCGGTCGCCGAGGCGCTGCACGGCTTCACGCGCGAGCGCCTGCTCGGCAACCTGATGGCGACGAGCGCCCTGTTCAAGCCGTTCAACCGGATGCAGCAGCGCGACCTGCTCCGGCGCTTCACGAGTCACGACGTGGCTCCCGGCACGGTCGTCATTCAAGAAGGCGAGGAGGGGCGCGGTTTATTCGTCGTGCTGTCGGGCGAGCTCGATGTCTCGCGCCGCGCGGCCGACGGCTCGACCGTCCCGCTCGGTGGGCTCAAGACCGGCGACGTGTTCGGCGAGATGTCGATCGTGCGAAACGCTCGCACCACCGCGACGGTGGTCGCCGTGCGCCCTGCCACGGTGCTGTTCCTGGCGCGCGAATACGTCACACGCATGGTCGCGGGCGTACCGGAAATCAGGAGCTATCTCGAAGCATTGGCGGAGGACCGCGAGATCGATAACCAGCTCTTGCTGGGCGAGGACGAAACGCCGGCTGACGAGCGAATTCTGATTTAGGGCCTATACTTCTCGTCATGGACGACGAGCAGCAAGCAGCGAAGCGCCCGGGGCCGGCCAAGATCCTGTGGCTCCTTCTCGCCCTCGCGATCGTGCTGATGTGGTGGCACTTCCGCCCCAGGCATGACGAGGGCGTCTCCGCCGCGCAGGAGATGTCGGACGCCGCCCAGGCCGCGACCGACCCCGATGATGTGCTCGTCGATCTGAAGGACGACGCATCGGCCGCGCAGATCGCCGCGATCGAGCGCGACCTCGGCATCGATCTCGTGCTCGTCAGCGACCAGTCGTACGACGAGCGGTTCTACCGCGCGCACGTCGACGCCTCGCGCCGCGACGCCATCCTCGCCGCGCTCGCCGCGCGCCCCGAGGTCGAGATCGCCGAGCCGGATGCGACCGTGTCGCTCTCTCCCGAGGAGATGGCGGTCACCGCGCCGCCGCAGCCGGCCTGGGAGGGGTTCCCGAACGACCCGCAGTACAAGTTCCAGTGGCACATGCGCCAGATCGGCATGCCCGAGGCGTGGAAGCTCGCCGACGGCAACGGCGTGATCGTCGCGGTGCTCGACACCGGTGTCGGCTACGAGGACTACGGCAAGTTCCACGTGCTGCCCGATCTCAAGGGCATCACGTTCGTGAAGCCCTACGACTTTGTCGGCAACACCACGCATGCGGGTGACGATCACGGCCACGGCTCGCACGTGACAGGCACGATCGCGCAGGTCACCAACAACGGCATCGGTGTCACCGGCATCGCGCGCAACGTCAAGATCATGCCGCTCAAGGTCCTGTCGGCGAGTGGCTCGGGCTCGGTCGCCGGCATCGCCGACGCGATCCGCTACGCCGCCGATAACGGCGCGAAGGTCATCAACATGTCCCTCGGCGGTGCGTTCCCATCGCGCGTGCTGAAGAAGGCCGTCGAGTACGCCCACGCCAAGGGCGTCACCGTCGTGTGCGCGGCCGGCAACGAGAGCCGCGGCAAGGTCGGCTATCCGGCCGCCTATCCGGGCGCGGTCGCCGTCGCGGCGACGCAGTTCGACGAGGCGACCACGTTCTACTCGAACTACGGCAAGGACATCGATGTCGCCGCGCCGGGCGGCAACACGCGCGTCGATCAGAACGGCGACGGCATGCCCGACGGCGTGCTCCAGAACACGATCGTCATCGGCGATCCGTCGAAGGACGACTACTTCGGTTACATGGGCACGTCGATGGCGTCGCCGCACGTCGCCGGCGTCGCCGCGCTGATCGTCGGCGAGGGCGTCAGCGATCCCGACATGGTCGAGAAGATCCTCAAGGACACTGCACGCAAGCCGACGAACCAGCAGTACTCGACCGACAAGTACGGCGCCGGCATCATCGATGCGCCGGCCGCGGTGCTCAAGGCCCGTGCCGAGGGCGGTGGCTGGCAGCTCGCGATCGGTCTGCTCCTCGCGGGGGCCGTCGCGGCGAGTGCGCGGCGCAAGGGTCTGGGCGTCAAGCTCGGTGGCGGCTACCTCGCCGGTGTCGTGATCGGCGCGTCGGGTCTGTTCTTCCTGCCGTACCTCGCGCCGGCGCTGTCGTCGGAGCCCGTCATCGGTGCGCTGACCCGCGGCATGCCGTCGTGGGACCTGTCGCTGCTCGGCCCGGCCGGCCACGGCAACGCGCTGTTCTTCAGCGCGCTCGTCCCGCTCGGCCTGCTCGCGATCGGGTACGGCGTGCCGAAGCTGCGCGCGCCGCTCGCCGGCCTGGCGATCGGTGTCGCCGCGCACCTCGCGTTCTTCGCGGTGGTGCCGATGACGACCGTGCAGTGGATGCCGAGCGTGTTCGGCCTCGAGTCGATCTGGCTCGCCGTCAACGCCGT
>DAIRFU010000103.1:0-14015 GCA_036794935.1 Kofleriaceae bacterium
GGTCGTGACCGACGTCAACGACTACCGCCTGAAGCTCGCGGACCTCCGTGCGTTGACACCCTTCGGGGCCTTGGGAATACTGCGCCGTTGAAGGAATTCGGGGACCTGGCCGTCCCATCCGCACAAGGGAGACTATCCATGATTCGTTCGCGTCATCTACTTCTCGCACTCGCGCTCGCGATGCCCGCATGCGTGGTCCACGGCCGCGGCAGCCTCGCCGTCGATTCGACGACGCCCGTCGTCTACCAGGAACCGCCGCCTCCGCGCCAGGAGACCGTCACCGTTCGCCCCGGCTACATCTGGATCCAGGGGCGCTGGGACTGGCGCCATGGCCAGTGGGCCTGGGCCGATGGTCACTGGGAGCGCCAGCGTGCCGGTCATCACTGGCAGCCGGGCCGCTGGGATCAGCGCGGCAACAGCTGGGTGTGGGTCGAGGGCACGTGGCAGGCCGGCGCGGGCGCGCCGACGAACGTCACGAACGCGCAGGGCGGCGTCACCGTCACCGGCGGCTCGACGACGGGCCCGATCGTGAACGATCACCGCACGCCGCAGCCGCCGCCCCCGACGGACACCTCGAGGGCGCAGGGTGGTGTGACCGTCACCGGCGGTGCCGGCGTCACCGTGTCGGCGTACCCGACCGCGGCGCCGCCTCCGCTCCGCGTCGAGACCGTCACCGCGCGCCCCGGCTTCGTGTGGATCACGGGTCGCTGGGACTGGCGCGGTGGGCGCTGGGACTGGGTGGCAGGTCACTGGGAGCGCGAGCGCGCCAACCAGGTCTGGGTCGGCGGCCGCTGGGAGCTCCAGGGCAAGCGCTGGGTCTGGGTCGAGGGGCGCTGGGACGTGCGTGCCGCGCCCGGTCCCAAGGTTCGCGACCACCGCCACTGAGTCGCGCCGCGCGCCAAAAAAGTCCGACTATTTTCTGTCCGCCGTTCGGACATCAGCGCTCTTCCGGCGCAATGTCGTGGCGCCTGCGCACGCTGTCGTGTTCGCACCACGACAGTGATGTCGCGGCGTCCGGGGCGTCCGGGGACGCGGACTACCGCAGCATCTGGATGCGCTTGCGGATCAGCGCCGCATCCTTGGCGCGCGGCACCGTCGATAGATAGGTGCGCAGTGCACGGATCGCCTTCGCCTTGTCGCCCTTCTGGGCATACGCGAGCCCGAGCCCGCGGTAGCCGGCGACGTACGCCGGATAGTACGCGAGTGCCTGGCGATAGTTGCGGATCGCACCATCGGCATCGCCCGCGAACAGGCGCGTGTTGCCCGCCGCGTACGACGTACGCGCGCGGCTGATCGCGTCGACATCGCGCTGGGGCGCGTTCGTGATCGGCTTCGCTTCGCGCGCCTGGTTGTCGTACTCGAGCACGATGCGCTTGCCCGCGATTGTCGGTGCACGCCGGACCTTGCGCGGCGCGGGCTCGCGCGGCGCTGCTTCGGTCGCGAGCTCGTCGATACCGGTCGCCGCGCCATCGGTCGCCGCGAGCTCGGTCGCCGCGAGCTCGGCCGCGTCATCGTCCGCTCCGGCGCCTACGCCGGTGCCCGTGTCGGTCGCGGTGCCGGCGCCGGCGCCACCATTCGCGGTGACGCCACTCGTGTCGTCGCCGGCCCTCGACTCCGCAGGTACTGGCTCCGTCGGCCCTGTGGGCGGCGTCTCGATCGTTTCGGTCTTCGCGACCGCCGCGGTATCCGCCGCTTCGTCCGCACTCTCGCTGGACTCGCTCGAGCCGCCGCTCGCTGCGATACCGATGACGGCGATCAGCAGCACGCCAGCACCCGCGACGATCGCGAGGTTGCGGCGTTGCCTGAAGAATGCGGTGACCGCGCCCAGCAGGCGCGCGCGGCGGCCGACGATCGGGTGCACGCCCACCGCATCGGCCTCGGAGTCGCTGCCGCCCTCCGAGCGCCAGACCTGATCGTCGAACGGGTTGGGACCCGAGCCGGGCCGGGGCGACGCCACGGCGAGATCGCGTGCTGCGCTCGACGACGTGTCGCCGGACTCGCCCGCTGCGCGCGCCGCGACGTCACGGCCGCCGGGGAGTGGCTGTCGCGCGGCCGCGTCTGCTGCGGATGCTGCCCCCGCGCTCGCCGCGCCGACTGCGAACGCATCCGCCGAGAACGACGCGGCATCGCTCGCCGCGTCCGCGAGTGCATCTGGCGCCCCCTGCGCGAACGCGTCTGCCGGGAAGGATGCGGCATCGCTCGCACCGGCGGCCGATGCATGTGGCGGCGCCGGCGCGAATGCGTCCGCGGAGAACGGGGCGGGCCCGCCCGTCGGGCCGTGCACGAAGGGGCTCGCGTCGGCGGTCGCGGGTGCGAATCTGTCTGCCGCGAACAAGGCGGAGTCGCCTGGCACACGAGACGCGAGGGAGCCCGCGGCGCTCGCCGTTATCGACGCGATGCTGCCCGACTCGCCTCGCGCGCTCGAACGCGAGGACGACGCTTCCAGGGGACCGGCTCCGTGGACCGCGACCACACCAGAGGCATTCGGCCCGCGCGAGGCGCCGGTGCTCTCGCCAGCGCTCGTGTGCGACGGGATCGCGCCGGAGTCGTTCGCCGATGGCGAGCGGAACGCAGCGGAGTCGCCCGTTGCGCGCGACGAGGTCGGGGCCGGTGTCGACGTCGGGCCCGACGCGCCGGTGCTCTCGCGTCCGATCGCGCGCGACGGGATCGCGCTGGACGTGCTGGCGCCGGTGCTCTCGTGTCCGATCGCGCGCGACGGGACGGCGTTTGGCGCGCTCGTTCCGGGTTCTGCGGCGCCGGCCTGCGGGATCGCGAGATCCTCGTCGTCGATGATCGGCTCGGCGACCAAGGTCGGCAGGTCTTCGACCGCGTCGGGGCCGAGGGCGGCACCGAGTGGGCTGGGTGGGCGAGGGCCTGGTGGAGGCGGCGGCCCGCCGCGGCGCGGAGGTGGGAGCGGCGGCGGCCGGGTCGAGCCACGTGACCGCAGGCTCGACGGTGCTGCGGCAGCGGGCCTCGGCGCGGCACCCGAGCGCGCCGTCGTGCTCGGCCGCGCGATCGGGGCTGGCGCGGTCGCCACGCGGATCGGCTCGCTGGCTGAGACGTTCGTGAAGCTCAGCGGGCCGAGCGCGCCGGATCGGTCGGCCGCGCTGCTCGCGGTGGATGCAGCGCGCCTTCCGCTCGCGACGTTGCTCGCGGTGGACCTCTCGCTCGCGGCGGTGGTCGCGGTGGATACGTCGCTCGCCGCGATCTCGTGCGTGCCCGAGGACGGCGCGGCCACCGCAGCAACAGACGCACCTGTCGCTGGCGCGCCCGGCAGCTGGGTCGCGCCTGGGGGCACGTCGGCTGGCTTCGCGGTTCCCTGTTTCGCGGTTGCCGGTTTCGCGGTCGCCGGCTTCGCGGTCACCGGCTTCGCGGTCGCGGGCTTCGCGCTCTGCAGGCCGCTCGGGGGCGTGGCCGCCACCGGCTTCGCGGTCGCCGGCGCCGTGGCCCGGGTCGCCGTCGCGTGCTTCGCGCCGGCAGGCTTGCTGGCTTCCGTCACGGATGCGCGTTTCGCGCTGGCAGGCTTCGCGCTCCGCGGTGCATCCGATGCGCTCGCCGGGGCTGGCTTGGTTCTCGCGGTCGCGGACTTCGAGCGCGTCGGCTTGGCCGCGGCACCGGTGCGCTTCACGGTCGCCGCGGTCGTCGTCGGCTTCGCGGGCACGGTGTTCGCCGTCGGCGCGCGCTTGACGGTGGCGGCGGACGCGCGCGGCTTCGCCTCGGCCGCGGCTGGCTCCGACGAGGCCTTGACGAGCTTCGACAGCTGCTCCTCGTGCACGGTCGGCGTCAGCACGTCCTTCTCCCACTCGGACTCGTCGATCGCGTCGATCTCGACGACACTCTCGTCGGCCGGCTGCTCGGGATCACTCATCGCGTCGCCTCCGCCACCAGCTCGGCGACTCCTCGCGTCGCCGCTTCCTCGCTCGTGAACACCTTCTCGGCGCGCCGCGGCGCACGCGCATCGACATCGAACAGAGTCACGGTGACCTTGACGTGCCTGCGCCCGTCGGGCGCGAGCTGCGCGAAGAGCAGGCGGTTCGCCGCGAGCGAGTGGCCGACCTGCTCGTAGCAATCGACGGTCTGCTCGACGCACTCGATCGACAGCTGCACGATCTCGAGGGACACCTTCGAGAGCTGCGTCTGATCGACACCGCTCACGCGCGCATTGGCGAGCGACTCGGTGATCGCCCGCGCGACCCGCGGAAACGTGGCACTCTCGGCCGGCAGCACGGCGAGCGTCACCTGGCTCGCACGGCTCGGGCCAGCCGTCGCGGGCGTGGTCGCCGGGTGACACGCGGCGGCGCCGAGGACACCGGCGAGCGCGATGAAACCGGGAGCGGCCCTCATGCGGGGGCAGCTTACCAGCTACGGCGCCGGGGCAGCACACGCGGATCGCGCTGAAACCCCGTCGCAGAACGCGTGCGATTAGCGCCGATTAGCGCCGATTAGCGCTCCTTGGCGAGCATGCCGAGCGCGGCGGCCGCCTCGACGCGAACCAGGCCATCGGGGTCGGCGAGCGCGGCGACGAGGCCGCCGGTCACGCGATGGGCGGAGCGGTGGGCCGCGACCGCGGTCGCGCGCTCCTCGGGCGTGCGCGTCAGGTCGCGCACGAACGCCGACAGCGCCTGCACGCCGGCCGGATCGTCGAGCGCGGCGAGATCGGCGGCGGCCTGGACACCGTGCGCCGGATCGGCGAGCGCCGCGGCGAACACCGGCCTGGCGGTCGCGTCGTCACCGAGCTGGACGAGCACGCGCGCCGCGGCGAGCCGCACGCCGAGATCGGGATCCGCGACGAGCTTCTGCGCGAACGGGCGCGCGGCCTCCTTGCCCAGCGCCTGTACGAGCAGGTTCGCGGCACCCGCGCGGATCGTCCACGACTCGGCGGCGACGGCGCGCGCGATCGCCTTGGGCGCGAGCTCGGGCCGGCTCGGCTTGACCTCGATCGCGGCCTGCGCCGCGACCATCGGATCGGCATCGTCGGTGAGCGCGATCAGCTCGGCGTCGGCCTTCGCGGCGGCGAGCAGCTCGATGCCGGCGAGCCGCACCGCGAGCGAGCGATCGGCGAGCGCCTGGTGGGCAAATCCGGCCAGATCACCGGCCCCGATGCGAGCGAGCGCGCGCGCCGACGCGGCACGCACGTGCTCGTCGGGATCCTTGAGGTGACGCGCGAGCAGCTCGACGGCATCGCGGTCGGAGAGCTCGCCGAGCCAGCGGATCGCGGCACGCCGCACGCCGACGTCGCGGTCCTTCGCCGCCTGCTCGAGATCGGGGATCGCGAGCTCGCGGAACTTGCGCGCGACACCCTCGATGATGATCCGGCGCGCCTCGGCCTTCTCGCTGTGCAGCAGATCGGCGGCGACCTGCGGCGCACCCGGGATGCCGCGCAGCACCGCAATCGCGGCGGCCGCGGCGACCCGGTCGTCGTCATCGCCCATGCGCTCGGCGACCTGATCGGTCAGCGCGTGGATCTCGATGCGCTCGATCGCCTCGATCGCGGCGATCTTCATCCTCACCGAGGGGGAGGCGAGCGCCTGGCCGAGGGCCGCGGTCGCGAGATCGCGCAGCAGCTCCTTGTCGTCGTCGCCGCGCCGCGCGACGTACTGATCGTACGCACTCGCGGTCGCCTCCGCATTACCGAGCGCGAGCTCCCCGCGCACCTTCATCGCCCACAGACCATCGTCGTCGGGATGACTCGCGAGCCCCTCGTCGGCCGCACGTACCGAGCCGGCATAGTCACCGGACTCGTAGAGGGCGATCGAGTGCTTCGCGCGGTTCGCGCACGCGGCGGGGGCGAGGAGGGCGAGGGCTAGTGCAATCCTGAGCATGGAGACTCCGGCGAGCATGACACAGGCTCAGTGCCCCGCATTGCACGCGCGGTTACAGCCGAGCAGATCTGCGCGCTTGGTCGCGGCCCGGGCGGCTACTGGTTGATGCAGCCGTCGAGCGCGGTCGATGGCGCGTAGTACATGACGAACGAGCACATCTCGGTATCCGAGCTCTCGCCGTAGAGGACCGGGGTGTCGGTCTCGTTCTCGTGCGTGCAGCGCAGGAACAGGTTGTCGCCCTGGTTGACGTGGAACGACGTCATCGTCACCGGCTGCAGCTCGAAGTCCCAGTTCTCCTCGAACAGCATCTCCTCGCCCGCGGTCGCGCCACGCGACACATCGAGGTGGACGCCGTGCTTGTGCATGTGGCCGAGCACCGCGAACACGTCGAGGTCGCGGCCGATCACGCAGCTCATCTCGCTCTCGCTCGCGGTCGTGTGCGGCGGGATCGTCAGCTTGCGGTTGTCGAGGCCGTAGATGCTCGCCGGGATCAGATCGGGCGTCGCATCGACGTAGTCGATCCGGATCGACGTCGTGTCGGTGATCGGCTCGTCGCTCGCGTTCTGCAGGTGCAGCTGCATCAGCACCTGCTGGCCACGCTCGAGCGGCTTGAACCCGGTGTTGTCGGGCAGCGCGAGCGGCCCCGAGTCCTTGCCGCCGGCGTAGAGCGGGACCCACGTGGTGCGGATGAGCACGTTGCACTCCGAGAACCCGTCGGGCTCGGGCGCGATCGTCTGCGAGAACAGGATGTGATGCGTGCCCTCGCCGTACGTCGGCGTCAGCTTCGTGATCGCGATATCGCGATCGGCGGGCAGATCCATCGTGTAACAGAAGTATTTCTCTTCACCGGGCTGCAGCGTGTACGGCGCCGAGACCAGATCGAGGTGCTGACTGTCATCCGCCGACGACGTGCAACCCACCAGCAACACCAGACCGAATAGCGCGCGCCTCATCGCGGCGGACCGTATCATCGCGCACGAGTGACTTGTTAGAGCATTGTGCTTGAGCGTGCACAACGCCGCGGGCTAAGACGGCGCCGCTCGAGAGGAGGGCTCATGCGCGCTGGTTTGCTCGTAGTGATACTCGTCGCGGCCTGCGGCGGTGATGATGGTGGCAACGGGACGCCCGACGCGAGCGCCGACGCGTTTCAGTCGGCGTGCGGCAATCCCGGCGACCCCGGCAACGAGCTGGGCGTCGGCCAGTTCTGTGCATCCCAGAGCGAGTGCGCGACGACGCAGAGCGCGCCGCTGTGCTCGAGCCTGGGCGATCCGGACACCCACTTCTGCACGAAGACGTGCCCGATGGGCTCGACGGATGCGTGCGGTACCGGTGCCGAGTGCACCTGCAACGCGAGCAACCAGTGCGGCTGCACGCCATCGGTGTGCCTGGGCCCGTGAGGAGATCGACGATGACGACGACCAAGCTCTCGCTCGCGCTCTGCATCGCGCTCACCGGCTGCGGCACCGACGGCACCTCGGGACCCGAGGTGTTGCCCGAGCTGATGCTCCCCGATGCGCCCGCCAACGGTGTCCAGGTGCTGACGCCGATCTTCGACGACATCCAGCCGGGCAGCGACGTCGAGACCTGCGTGTGGACGGACGTCATCTTCGACCAGGAGACCGACGTCAAGTCGACGCTCGGCTACCAGACCGAGCCGCCCGGCCACCACGCGATCCTGTTCTACACGCTCGACAAGCAGCCGCCGGGCACCCAGCGCGTCTGCACCGATACCGACATGGCGACGTTCCGTTATCTCACCGGCAATGGAAGTAACGGCATGCTCAACGAGGCGCCCGGCGATCTCGTGTTCCGCATCCCGGCCGGCGCGCAGCTCGTCGTCAACGCGCACTACCTGAACGCGAGCGACGAGGTGCTACGCGGCCAGAGCGTCATCAACGTCAACTTCGCCGAGCCGGGCGCCCACACGGCCTCGAGCTCGGCGGCGATCGTCGATACCAGCCTCGAGGTGCAGCCCGGCGTGACGACGCAGCAGATGCACTGCACGTTCGATAAGCAGCTCAAGCTCTGGTACTTCATTCCGCACATGCACCGCTGGGGCAAGCACATCAACGTCGATGTGACCCGCGACGGGCAGACGCAGCGGGTGTTCGATCTCGACTGGCAGGAGCAGTACACGTTCCACCCGCCGGAGATGCGCTTCGATCCGGCCACGCCGTTCGTGATCAACCCCGGTGATGCGATCGATGTCTCGTGCGAGTGGAACAACGACGCGGACCGGGTGCTGCCGTTCGGGTTCGAGATGTGCGTCGCGTTCAGCCAGTTCGTCGACGACCAGGGGCTCGGCGGCTGGGCCTGCGACCACGGCAGCTGGACCGAGTTCTGATGGTATAAGCCGCAGGACGTGATCCGCGGCTTCTTGTTCGACCTCGACGGCACGCTCGTCGACACCGAGCGCCAGAGCGGCGAGGCCATGGCGCGCGCCCTGTGGCGTGGCCAGGGCATCTCGATCGAGCCGTACGATCGACACTTCTTGATCGGCCGGTCGTGGATGGCGATCTACGACAGCCTCAAGGCGCGCTACCCGCAGCTGGCGTGGACGCGCGACGAGGTGATCGCGCAGACCGCGGCGCTGCGCGAGGAGGTGTTCGCCGAGACCGGGGTCACGGTGATGCCGCACGCGCTCGAGACCCTGGCGTGGACGCGCGACTTTCCCCGCGCGATCATCACCGGCAGCGCCCGCGCCGAGGCGATGCAGGTCATCCCGCTGATCGGCCCGGACAACCGGTTCGACACGATCGTCGCGGCCGAGGACGTGCCGCGCAGCAAGCCGCACCCCGACGGCTACGAGAAGGCGATGGCCGCGCTCGGCCTCGTCCCGCACGAGTGCCTGGTCATCGAGGACAGCGAGTCAGGGATCGAGGCTGGCCGATCGGCCGGGTGCCTGGTGGTGGCGGTCCGCGCGGGCAACTTCGGCGGCTGGCGCCAGGACCACGCGCACGAGGTGATCGATACGCTCGCGGAGCTGACGCCGTCGCTGGTCGATCGGCTCGCTCGCCACTATGCTTCAGGGATGGGAGGCACGCCGTGAAGCTGCCCGCCGAGGTGACCATCTACGAGGTCGGCCCGCGCGATGGTCTGCAGAACGAGGCGCGCAACGTGCCGACCGCGGACAAGATCCGCTTCATCGATGCGCTGGTCGCCGCGGGGATCCGCGCGATCGAGATCACGAGCTTCGTGTCACCGAAGTGGATCCCGCAGCTCGCCGACTCGGCCGAGGTCGCGCGGGGCGTCGCGCGGCCGCCGGGCGTGCGGATGAGCGCGCTGGTGCCGAACCGGCGCGGGCTCGATACGGCGCTCGCGTCGGGCATGCAGGAGATCGCGGTCTTCATGTCGGCGTCGGAGACGCACAACAAGAAGAACGTCAACAAGACGATCGCCGAGACGCTCGTCGCGTTCGAGGACGTGCTGCCGGCCGCGCTCGCCGCGAAGCTGACCGTGCGCGCGTACGTCTCGACGGTGTTCGGCTGCCCGTACGAGGGCGAGGTCGACCCCGAGCGTGCGGTCGAGCTGGTCGGCCGGCTGCGCGAGCTCGGCGTCTACCAGGTCTCGCTCGGCGACACGATCGGCGTCGCGAACCCGGCACAGACCGAGGACGTGCTCGGCCGCGTGCTCGCGAAGCACCCCGCCGACGCGATCGCGGTCCACTTCCACGACACCCAGGGCACCGCGCTCGCGAACTGTCTGACCGCGATGCAGATGGGCATCACCACGATCGACTCGTCGGCGGGCGGGCTCGGCGGCTGTCCGTATGCGCCGGGCGCGTCGGGCAACCTCGCCACCGAGGACGTCGTCGCGATGCTGCACTCGATGGGCGTCGCGACCGGCATCGATCTCGACAAGCTGATCGAGGCGTCGCGCACGGCGTCGACGTTCGTCGGCCACGAGCTGCCGTCGAAGTACCTCAAGGCGCACCTCGGCAAGCAAGCCCGGGCGCGGCGCCGCGCCGAGAAGCTCGGAAGCTGATAGCGTTCGCGCCATGGCGCAGATCCTCGTCGAAGACCAGCAGGGCGTCGTGTGGGTGACGCTGAACCGTCCCGAAGTGCGCAATGCGCTGTCGCGCGACGTCAACCTCGAGCTGCAGGACATCGCGCAGAGCTTTCAGCAGCGCGACGACGTGCGCGCGGTCGTGCTGACCGGCGCGGGCGACAAGGCATTCTGCGCCGGCGCCGATCTCAAGGAGCGCAAGGGCGTCACCGCCGCCGAGACCGCGCCGTACCTGAACGCGATCGCGGGCGCGATCGAGAGCTGGGGCACGATCAAGGCGCCGACGCTGTGCCTGATGAACGGCTCGGCGTACGGCGGCGGGCTCGAGCTCGCGATGGCGTGCGACTTCCGCGTGCTCGTCGAGGGCGCCGAGGTCGGCCTCACCGAGGTGCGGCTCGGCATCATGCCCGGTGCCGGCGGTACCGTGCGCATGCCGCGCCTGATCGGCGAGGCGCGCGCGAAGGAGCTGATCCTGCTCGGCCGCCGCATCCCGGCCGCGCGCGCGCTCGAGATCGGGCTCGTGACCCGGGTCGTGCCGCGCGAGCGGCTGCGCGCCGAGGCCGACGCGATCCTCGCCGACCTGCTCGCGTGCGCGCCGATCTCGGTCACCGCCGCGAAGGCATCGATCGAGCGCGGCTACGGCACCTCGATCGACGACGCCCTCCGCATCGAGCGCGAGTGCTACGAGCGGACGCTGTTCTCGGAGGACCGCGACGAGGGCCTCGCCGCGTTCGCCGAAGGCCGCCCGCCGCGCTACCGCGGCCGCTGAGCTGTGGCCGGTACTCACGCTTAGGTTGCAGTTACTTGAGCCCGACACGGGGCTGGGGAGATGGGGCCCCGTCGCGGTCGGGATTCCAGTCCCCAGATTCGGCGCTCTCCCCCGCAAACCCGCGCCAGCGCGGAACCAGCCCCGGGAGTGGCGTCCAGGGTCTGCGTGGTTGCGCGCGTCGATCGGGCCCGTTTCGCTGGCCTGCCCGGTGCAATGCAGCCCGGGTATGGGCGCCATCGATAACTTCCTGAGGCGGTGGGGGTACACGAAGCTCGACCGGTACGGGCTGGTCGTGACCCCCGAGGGCCGGGTGATCTCGACGCGGCCCTCGGTGCTCGATGACGGCCTCGGCGGCAAGATCGTCGGCTGGCTGGAAGGCGACCTGGCTGCCATGGAGCTCGAGCCGTGGGGTGGCGCGAAGAAGCGCAAGCCGAAGCGGATCAGCGCGCCGGCCGGCCTGCACAAGGCACCGCCCGCGCCGCCGGCCCAGGCTGCCGCGCCGATCGCGGCCGCCCCCATCGCGCCCGCGCCCGTCGCGCCGACGGTCAGCGCGCCCGCGCCGATCGCGGCCCCCGCGCCAGTCGCGGCGCCTGCGCCTGCGCCGGCCCCGGTAGTTGCCGCGGCCGAGGAGCCGGAGGAGGATGACTGGGAATGGGAGATCGCGATGGCACGAGCGCGCGCGGCGGCCGACGAGGCCGAGCCGACGCGTGCGAACCCGCCGGCATTCGTAGCGTCGGCGATGAAGCGCAGGACCCATCCCGGCATGGCCGTGATCGCGTCTGCCGCGCAACCGAGGAAGCCCGAGCCCGATCCGCTACCGCCGTGGCCGGGGACCGAGCCCTACAACGATGCGTGGGCGGACAGGAGCGAGGTCGCGCCGCAGGTGATGTCGGTCCTGCAGAAGAAGCTCGCGGTCGCGCGCAGCACGCCGGCCCGGGGCGCTGCGGTGGCGACGACACAGCCCGCTCCTGCACCGGCGCCCGCTCGTGCGGTCTCGGCATCGCCGCGCTCGACGGTGATCCCGGTGCCGCACCTGCCGACGGTCAGCGATCCGCGGATGGTGCGTCCCGCGCCGTACACGCCGTCACGGACGCAGAGCCGCGCCGCGCGCGGGACCGCGAAGCTCGAGGAGACCGTGCGCACCAACGCGGTGCCTCCGGCGAACGACGATCACACGGCGCCGTATATCGAGTTGCCGAACGAGGTGAAGCCGAGCGGGTTCGCGCACACCCGGCGCGTCGCGGCCAAGCAGCGCTAGGCATGCTGCGCGGGTTGCTCGCGCTCTCGGTGCTCTCCGCGGCGTGCGGCGGTGGCTCCGGCGCCACCACGTCACCGAAGCCGCCGACCGCCGATCCGGTCGACGAGCGCCGGGCCGAGAAGGATGCCAAGGGGCTGGTCACCGAGCTCGTGCAGACGCTCGGCCACGGCAACACCGATGGCTTGATGGCGCTGCTCGCCGAGCCACTCGTCGTGTTCGGGCCACGCCGCATCGACGCGATGGCGACCCGCAGCGATGCGCTCGTCGCGTTGCGCAAGACGTTCGACGCGATGGGCAAGGATGCCAAACCGTCGCTGCGCGCGGGCGCGCTGTCGGTCGTCGCGTCACCCGGCGGCCTGTCGGCGTGGGCGGTCGACGCCCTCGACGTCGAGGGCAAGCCGATGGCGGCGTTGATGGTGCTCTCGAACGCCGACGACTTCTGGATCGTGACCGCGGCCGCGATCGCGCACACGCCGTCGCGCAAGCGGGTCCGCGCCGAGCTCGCGAAGGACGCGATCGTGCCGCCCGGCATGCCGGGCATCGCGAAGGTGGGCGAGGCCGCCGAAGGTGCGGTGGAGCGATTCAAGAGCGGGCTGATCGATCCGGAGGTCTGGGGCGACGACCTCGGCACGCGCAGCGACGCCGCGTTGATCGGCCCAACCGAGGGTGACGTCACGCGCGGCAAGCAGGACCTCGCGAAGCTCTGGAAGGACCGCACGAAGCAGAACGTGCGCTACGCGACCGCCGGCGCGATCACGGCGAACGCGACCCGCGATGGCGAGCTCGCGTGGGTGACCGCGCCGGTCGTGCGATTCGCCGATGACGACGCGCCGCTGCCGCTGCGCCTGTTCGCCGTGTTCGAGAAGAACCACGGCGACTGGCGGCTGATCGCGCTCCAGGAGTCGCTCGCCCTCGACGAGCCCGGTATCGGCGCGAACTTCAAGAAGGTCACGCCGCCCGCGGTCAAGGCCGAGGAGCCGCCGCCGCCGCCGAAGGACGACGACAAGCCGAAGAAGAAGAAGCACAAGAAGAAAAAGAAGAAGCGACACTCGTCGCGACACTGACCCGGCGGCGTCCTCCGGGCGCCTCGAGTCCGCTCCTCAGAACCTGGAGGAGAGCGCGCATGTCACCATCGTGCCCGGTCGTCCGCTCGATGTGACCGTCAGCTTCCGGGGAGATGCGCTCACGCGGCATGCACCGTGCAACTTCCCGGTTCGCACGAAGATGTTTGATCCAGTCCAGCCTGCCGGTTCGCACGCGATGGCTCACGTGGCGTTGCGCTCGCCGGGGGTCTCGGATCCTGCGCACTACGCGCGGCGCGTGCGCTGGCTCGCGATCGTCCATGCTGCACTGTTCCTCGCCTCGCTCGCCGGGCTCGCGCTGCTGATCTGGCGCGGCGCGTTCTTCGTGACGCTGTCGCAGCGATCGAATGTCGAGACGCTGACGATCGCGTTCTTCCTCGTGTTCTTCGGCTACTTCGCGGTCGTGACCGCGCCGGGTGCGTGGGGCGCGATCAAGATCGCGTGGTTCGTGGTGCGGCTGCGGATTGCACGCGATCCTGACCGCGTCGAGCGCGCGCGCAGGGCGGCGCTCGGCAAGCGCGGTCGCGGTGCCTCGGCGGCGTTCGACAAGGCCATCGTGCTCGAGGATGCACCGCAGGAGAGCTGGGAGCTCGAGCTGCACGACGCGGTCGGCTCGATGGGGCGGCTGCGGTTCGATGGCGTCCGGGTCGAGCAGCTCGACATCGCGCGCAACGGCTCGAACACGTTGCTCGGCTACGTCGAGCGCAAGCTGAGCGATCTCACCGGAGCCGAGGTGACGATCGTGCAGTGGGCGTCGATCGACGAGGAGACGTTCCTCCAGTACAACGCGACCGTGCAGGCGATGCGCACCCTCGCGCGAAGCTTGAATGCGGACGCATGGCCGACGATCGCGATCTCGGCGGACGCGCGACGCGCGCTCGAGGCCGAGCTCGCCGAGCTCTGCGGTGCGCTGCGCGACGAGCTGTTTCTGCCCGACTGGGAGTACGCGGGCGAGCACAAGCTGCCGATCATCCCGGAGCCGCTCGGCATCATCAGCTTGAGCCGCTCGGAGCGCCGCGTCGATCCGCTGTCCTCGCTGACCGCGGCGCTCGTGATCGTGTTGCTCGTGCTCGGCCTAA
>DAIRFU010000672.1:0-3957 GCA_036794935.1 Kofleriaceae bacterium
TTCGCGCACCGTGCCCTCGCGCAAGTCGACACGGCGCAGCGCGAACCGTGGCAAGCTCAGCCATGGCAAGGAGCGCACGGCGCTGGCCAAGGCGGTCGCGCCGTCGGCGCGTGCGGGGCGCCGCGGCGGCTGATCGCTACGCGCCGGCGGGCTCGGTCAGCCGGCGCACGTTCGCGAGCAGCTCGGAGACCGCGAACGGCTTGCGCATGTACATGAAGTGAGCGTCGTCCTCGTTCGTGGTGTCGGCCGCTTCCTGGGCGGCGGTGATGAGGATGATCGGCAGGGTCTCGAACTGCTGCTGGCTACGCAGCTTCGCGACGAGGTCGCGGCCGTCCATCACCGGCATCATCAGATCGGTGATCACGAGATCCGGATGCTGCTGCTCGATCACCTCGAGCCCTTGTTGCCCGTTCGCGGCGGTGACGCACGTGTAGCCGTTCAGCTCGAGGACATCCACGAGCGTCTCGACGATCGCGTACTCGTCATCGATGACGACGACCGTCTTCATGGCGTCAGGTCCGCCGCCCTCGTCGGGCCGGCGCGAGCGCCAGGCCGCGCTTGCTGATCGTGAGCTCGCGGACCGTCGCGTCGTATTCGCCTTCGCGCATCTTCAGGATCGATAGATAGCGGCGCAAGGTCGCGTCGCGCTCGGCGTAGCGCAACAAAATGATGTTATCGACCGCGGCGGATAGCCGGCCAACGGGCAGGTCGAGTGTTTCGCCGACGACGAGGCCCGCCTCCTCGGACACGATCGTGGTCACGCCGTGGTGGCGCAGCTCGTTGCACAGCGCGGTGAACAACCGGTGCAGGCGCTTGGGGCCCTGGATCGCCTGGGCGAACCCGGAGAGCCCGTCGATGACGACGCGCTGGATGCCGGTCCGGCGCACCACGTCGACCAGCCGCTCGGCGAGCGCATCGGCGTGCTGCTCGAGCGGTGGGCTCCAGTCGATCGCGATCCGGCGCTCCGCCACGTGCGCGCCGATCGCGAGTCCGACGCCCTCGGCCTTGCTGACCAGCCGCTCGGGGGTCTCGAAGAAGCCGACGTGGAGGCCCGGCGCGCCGGCCTCGGCACCGGCGTGCAGGAACTGGAGACCGAGCAGGGTCTTGCCGCTGCCGGGCGGCCCGATCACGAGCGTGACCGACCCGGACAGCAGACCACCGCCGATCATCCGATCGAGCGGGGTGACGGCGAACGGCAGCCGTTCGCGCTTGCCGGCCGCATCCACGACGTTGCCGTAGCGGGTCTCGAAACGTGGGTGAACCACGATGCCGGCGTCCGTGATGTCGAACACGTGCCGGCCGAGCAGCTGGGGACTGCCGCGCAGCTTGGAGACCTCGAGCTCGCGCGTGGTGACCATCTCGGCGCGCCGGAACCGTAGCTCGATCAGGCCGTCGACCATCGTGCGCGCCGGATAGTCTGTCATGGCCGAGTCGGCGCTGGTCAGGATGAGGCAGGTGCAGCCGGTCATCTCGGTGAACACCTTGAGCTCGTGCACGAACTTCTTGAGCGAGAGCTCGGACTCGGCGATCGCCCCGGCGATCACCAGGCCGTCGAGGACGAGGAACGTCGACCGGCGCGTGCGGACCTCCTGGCGCAGCAGCTCGAGCAGCCCATCGAGCTGCTCGGCCTCGAGCGCCTGGTAGCCGCTGAGGTACACGACCGATCGCGCGACCGCCGCGGCGTCGTAGAACGCCATCTGCTCCAGGTGCGCGAGCATCCGGCTGTGCGACTCCGCGAGGAGCGTCACGTACAGCGCGCGGCCACCTGCCGCCGCATGCCGGAAGCAGATCTGGTTGCTGAGGATCGTCTTGCCCGCGCCGGGGCTGCCCATCAGGAGGTACACGCCTCCACGCATCAGGCCGCCGCTCAGCACCGCGTCGAAGCCCGGCACCTCGGTCACGACGCGCGGGATCGTGGATCCGGGATCGCTGTCGGTGGTCATGCGGGTGGCCCGTGCCCGGTCACATGCGCCGGATCCGCAGGTACCGGACGAGCTCCGGGACCATGCCGCGGAGCAGCAGGCCGAGCACGGCGACGCTCGCGGCCGCGATCGCGAGGGTGGTGATGCGAGTCTTGTCGGTCATGGGGTTGCCTCGTGGGGGTGGTTGAGGAGGTCTCGGATCAACTGGACGGCGAGCGGGACCGCGCTCGCGACGCTGGCGCTGAGTCCCATGCCGGGCTCGACCGCCTCCGGCTCGCAGCCGACGATCAGCGTGCGCGGCAGCCGGCCGCCGAGCTCGCGGACGGCCGCGAACACGGTCGGCAGGTTCATCGCGTGTGCGTCGGCGACCGAGCCCGTGACGTCGGTGACGTCCGGCTCCAGCACGTACAGCGTGCCGGGTGCGCCGCCGCGCGGCATGCAATCGGCGACCACGCATAGCGACAGCGGTGCCAGCAGCTCGTAGGCGAGGTGGCGCGCGCGGATCCCGAAGTCGGCGACCTTGGTGTCGGCCGGCGGTGCGAGCGCGAGCTGGCGCGCGACCTCGACACCAAATGCATCATCGCCGAAGAAGATGTTGCCGACGCCGGCGATCAGCGCGCGTGTCATAGAGGCTCGACCTCGTCGGTGCGGTAGTAGCGGTACCGGCCGTACCAGTCGTGCAGCGCGGCCGCCGGATCGTCATCCACGGTGACCGCGTAGAACACGGTGCCGTCGACATCCTGCTCGATCGTGACGACCGTCGCGACGTGGCCGGCATACAGCAGATCCTGCGCGTCGGTGCGGCGCGCGGGTACGCGGAGGCGGACCTTGCTGCCGACCGCGAGCTGCTTCGGGATCATCTCGCCCTCGCGCAGGTCGCGGGTCGCGCCGTGCAGGCGCTCGAGCCACGCGGGCGGCAAGCCCTCGGCCCGGTCGACGATCGCGGCGGTACGTGGATCGGTGGCGCGCGCCTGCCGCTTCTCGTCGTCGGTGAGCGTGCGCGTGCGGAGTACCAGCAGCTCGTCGATCTCGGTTCCGTCGCAGGTCTCGCCGGCGCTCTCCGGTGCGAGCTGCGGATGATCGTAGAGGATGAACGGCGCACACAGCATCACGTCCGGGCCGACGAGCACGGGATAGGTCCGCGTGCTGGTGCACGGCGGGGTGGCGGCCAGCACCCACGCGGGCGGATCGATCGCGGAGATCAGCTCGCCACCTTCGACGCCGATCACGAGGTGGGTCGACGCGAACGCGCCGGCGACTGCCTCGTCGCGGGATGCGTCGAGCGCCGTCCACGCGGTCGTGTTCTCGACGCGGATCGTGATCCGCGTCAGCGGCCGCGCGGCGACGAGCCACTCCTTGCGGGTCGCGATCCGGCCGGACAGCGCGGCGCACGCACGCGCGGTGGTGCCATCGCGCACGAGCGAGGCTTCGATCGAGAACGGTGACTGGCAGGCATTCGCGACATCGAAGTCGACGGTGCGCACGATGCCTTCGTCCCAGCGGCCCTGCGCGCCGTCTCGGCGCTCGATCTGGAAGAACCGCAGCTGCCCCGCGATCCGCGTCGGCGTTCCGGCGACGAGCAGCTGCGCCTCGAGCCACCACGGCTCGCAGCCGCCGGCCTCCGACCACGCGCGCGGTGCGAGCGTGCCGAACGTCCAGCGATAACGATTCTTCGGTGCCGAGGCGCGGTAGGGGTACAGCGCGTAGCCTTCCATCATCACGGCGTCGGCGACCGAGCGCGCACGGTGCAGGTTCATGGCAGTCCTCCTCGGGCGTCGAGCTCCGCGAAGAAGGCAGCGAGCTCGCGCTCGGCCTCGACGCCGCCCGTGAAACCGGTCCAGCTCTTGCGCAGCCGGCCGGCCAGGTCATAGGCGGCGGTGATCGGGACGAGGTAGCAGACGGCACGCGGCTGGCCGCGACCGCCGCGTACGAGCAGCGCCTCGACATCGGGCTCGAGCAGGGCGGCGAGCGGGGTCGCTGCCGCGAGCGCGTCCCAGGCCTCGGCCGGCAGCTCGGCGTCGACGATACCGGCAGG
>DAIRFU010000104.1:0-14001 GCA_036794935.1 Kofleriaceae bacterium
ACGTCGATGCGAGCTTCTTGCGCCAGGTCACGCGCTTCGATCCGGCGCGCTGAGGCAGGCTAAGCTTCCCTGCCGTGACGCCGTGGCCACAGATCCGAGCAGGGCTCTTGCTGGCCACGATGTGCCTCGGCCTCGTCAATGGCTGTCCGCTTCCGCCGCCGGACAAGACGCCGGCCTGGCAGCGGGGGGCCGTCGAGGAGATCCGGGGCGCGCAGCAGCTGGTGCTCCGCCCGGTCCGCTGGATCGGGCCCACGCTGCGTGTCGGCCAGCGCTGGGCGCTGTACCAGGCGCCGGGCCCCGAGCGGTTCCGGCTCTGGGTCGAGGGCCAGGACGCGAACGGCCGCTGGCACCTGCTGTTTCGCGCCGGCGATCCGGAGCACACCGACTACGCGCCGCTCATCGACTACTCGCGGCCGCGTGGCGCCTGGGATCCGACGGACGTCGCGCCGGCCCAGTACCCGCTGTTCGCGCGCTGGATCACCCGTCGCGTGCTCGCCGATCACGCGGACTACGTCGCGTCGCGCGTGCGGCTCGAGCAGGTCACGATCACCGATGACGGGCTCGCCGCGAGCGGTCGGTTCATCCAGCCGCACGTGCGGATGAGGAGCGGGCCACCGTGATGCGGGCGTGGCGCGCCTGGGTGACGTTCTGGGATCGGCGCGAGCCGCCGACTGCCCTCGCGCTCGTGCGCATCCTCGTCGCGCTCGCGCTGCTCGGCGATTACCTGTGGATCTGGCACGTCGGCCTGATCGATCCGCTGTGGTCGAGCTCGCCCGACGGCTTCGCGACCGCGTACCACGGCTGGGCCGACACGCTCGGCATCGGCGCGCACGGCCTGTGGGCGATCGCGACCGGCGCGCTCGTGCTCGTGCTGCTCGGCGCGGCGACGCCGCTCGCGTGTCTCGGGTTCGTGGTCGTGTCGGCGCAGCAGTCGATGATCGCGCCGAACAGCGAGAGCGCCATCGACATCCTGATGCGCATCGTGTTCGTCATCCTCGCGCTGTCACGGTGCAACGCGCGGTGGTCGATCGACGCATGGATCGCGCGGCGGATCGGCCGGCCGATGCCGGCGCTCGTGCCCGCGTGGCCGCGCCAGCTGCTGCTGTTCCAGATGCTCTGGATGTACTTCTCGGCGGGACAGAACAAGTCGAGCCACGCCTGGGATCCGCTCGGCGGCTTCACCGCGCTGAGGTACGCGCTGCTCGATCCGCACAACGGCCGGCTCGCGCCCGGATTCGTGCACGCGATCGATCCGCTGACCCGCGTCGCGACCGCGCTGACGATCGTGTTCGAGCTGAGCGCGCTGCTCTACCTGTTGTGGCTGTACTACGCGGCGACCGCCGACCGGCCGGGCCGGCTACGCCGGGCCGCGAATCGCGCGCGGCTGCGCTGGATCTGGTTCTCGCTCTACCTCGCGTTCGAGGTCGGCATCGCGGTCGGCCTCAAGCTCGGCGCGTTCCCGTACGGCATGCTCGCGCTGTTCCCGGTACTGCTCCTGCCCGACGAGGTGGCGCGCCTGGTCGACTGGCTGGCGGCGCGCGGTGGTCAGCGATTGAAGACCGAGGCGCCGGCGAACCGTGCCTCGTCGCCGAGCTGATCGCAGATGCGCAGGAGCTGGTTGTACTTCGCGATCCGATCGCTGCGCGACGCCGAGCCGGTCTTGATCTGACCGGAGTTGGTCGCGACCGCGAGGTCGGCGATGAAGCTGTCCTCGCTCTCGCCGGAGCGGTGCGAGATGATCGCGGTGTAGCCGGCGTGCTGCGCGGTGCGCACGGCGTCGAGCGTCTCGGACAGGCTGCCGATCTGGTTGACCTTGACGAGGATCGAGTTCGCGATGCCGTTGTCGATGCCGCGGCGCAGGCGCGCGGTCTGGGTGACGAACAGATCGTCGCCGACGATCTGCATCTTGCCGTCGAGCTTGTCGGTCAGCGCCTTCCAGCCGTCCCAGTCGTCCTCGGCGAGGCCGTCCTCGATCGACACGATCGGGAACTTCTCGGCCCACTGCGCGTAGATGTTGATCAGGTCGGCAGCCTTGCGCTGCTTGCCCTGCCACGTGTACGCGCCGGTCTTCTTGTCGTAGAGCTCGCTCGCCGCCACGTCGAGCGCGAGGAAGATCTGCTTGCCGGGCTCGTAGTTCGCCTTGTCGATCGCCTCGAGCACGAGCTGCAGCGCCTCCTCGCCGGAGTCGAGGCTCGGTGCGAAGCCGCCCTCGTCGCCGACGTTCGTCGCCTTGCCGCGCGCGGACAGCAGCTTCTTGAGGTTGTGGAACACCTCGACGCCAGCGCGCAGCGCATCCTCGAACCGATCGAAGCCGGCCGGCGCGATCATGAACTCCTGGATGTCCAGGTTGTTGTCGGCGTGCGCGCCGCCGTTGATGATGTTCATCAGCGGGACGGGCAGGGTGACCGCGCCGACGCCGCCGAGGTAGCGGTAGAGCGGCAGGTCGTGCGCCATCGCGGACGCGCGGGCGACCGCCATCGACACCGCGAGGATCGCGTTCGCGCCGAGGTTCGACTTCATCGGCGTGCCGTCGAGCTGGATCAGCGCGCGGTCGACCGTCGCCTGATCGCTCGCGTCCATGCCGATCAACGTCGGCGCGATCACGTCGCGAACGTGATCGACCGCCTTGGTCACGCCCTTGCCGAGGAAGCGCTTGGCATCGCCATCGCGCAGCTCGAGCGCCTCGTGCTCGCCGGTCGACGCTCCCGAGGGAACGATCGCGCGGCCGAGCACGCCGCCATCCAGGCCGACCTCCGCTTCGACGGTCGGGTTGCCACGGGAATCCAGAACTTCACGCGCGTGCAGCCAAACGATCTCGGTCATGCGCGGACACTACACCGAGCATGCTTGGCTGGACAGTATGGTGGCGACCAAGAGGCCGATGAGGATCACCGATGCAATCGCGGTGAGGATCAGCGTGTACGTCGCCTGGCGTTCGTCATTTTCGAGGTCTTCCAGCGCCATGATCGAATTGTGGTCATCATCTGCCGGACCGCCAAGCGCGCGCTCCCGCACATCAGCGTGATACATAGCGCGCATGAGCCGCGCCGCGATTGCCCTCGTCGTGCTCCTCCTGGCCGCATGCCCGCGCGGCGGCGACCAGACGCCCGCCCGACCGGCGACGCCGAAGGAGGTGGTGGCCGGTGCGCGCGCGACGATCGAGCAGTGGCGTCAGGCGTACGAGGTCCGCAGCTTCGAGGCGCTCGCCAAGCTCTACGCGCACGACCTCGATCTCGTCGTCGTCCAGGACGGCGAACCGGTCTTCGGCTGGAGCTCGGTCGAGAACATGCTCAAGGACCGGCTCACCCGCTACCCGGACATCCACGTGCGGCTCAAGGACATCCAGGTCCAGTCGCTCGCGCCCACGGTATCGGTCGCGACCGCGGTGATGACCCGCGAGCTCGGTGACGGCGTCACCACGATCACGGAGAACGGCGCGCTCACGATCGTGCTGCGCAAGACCGGCCTGGGCTGGCGGATCGTCACCGAGCACTACTCGTACAAACGAGGCGGCTCGTGACGAGGACCATCGGCGTCGCACTGCTCGGGCTCGGTAACGTCGGTGGCGGAGTCGTCAAGCTGCTCGAGGAGAACGCGGCGGCGATCGAGGCACGGCTCGGCGCACGCATCGCGGTGCGCGCGATCGCGGTCCGGGATCCGGACAAGGCAAAGCGCGTGGTCGAGGTCGACCGCGCGCTGCTGACGACCGACGTCGAGGCCGTGATCCGGCGGCCCGATGTCGATCTCGTGTGCGAGCTGATCGGCGGCACCGCCGAGGCCAAGCGCGCGGTGCTCGCCGCGATCGCGTCCGGCAAGCAGGTCGTCACGGCGAACAAGGCATTGCTCGCCGAGCACGGCGCCGAGGTGTTCGGCGCCGCCGAGGCGGCCGGCGTCGACGTGTACTACGAGGCCGCGGTGTGTGGAGGCGTGCCGATCATCCGCGTGCTCCGCGAGGGGCTCGCGAGTGATCGCGTCGAGGCGCTGTGGGGCATCGTCAACGGCACGTCCAACTACATCCTGTCGACGATGACCGCGACCGGGCGACCGTTCGCGGAGATCCTCGCCGATGCCCAGGCGCTCGGCTACGCGGAGGCCGATCCGACGCTCGACATCAGCGGCGGCGACGCGGCACACAAGCTCGCGATCCTGGCATCGCTGTGCTTCGGCACCGGCATCGACGTCCGCGCGATCCCGACCGACGGCATCGACATCGTCGAGCCGATCGATCTCGCCTACGCGGACCGGTTCGGCTACGTGGTGAAGCCGCTCGTCATCGCGCGCGATCACGGCGAGGCGATCGAGGCGCGCGTCCATCCCGCGCTCGTGCCCGCGAGCTGGCTGCTCGCCGACGTCAGCGGCGCGAAGAACGCGGTGTACGTGCAGAGCTACGCGCTCGGACCGTCGCTGTACTACGGCGCCGGTGCCGGCATGCTGCCGACCGCGATGTCCGTGGTCAGCGACATCATCGAGATCGGGCGCAATATCTTCGCCCGCGCTGCAGGTGGTGCACGCCCGGTGCGCCCGCGGCCGGTCGTCGCGCGCCCGCTGTTGCCGCTCAGCGAGGTCCGCGCGAAGTACTACCTGCGCTTCGGCGTGGCCGACCAGCCCGGCGTGCTCGGCCAGCTGATGACCGTGCTCGGCGCGCACGGGATCTCGATCGAGCAGGTCGTGCAGGACGCCAAGGCGGTCGACCCGGTCGCCGTCGTCGTGGTCACCCACGAGGCGCGCGAGGGCGACATCCGCCGCGCGCTCGCCGAGATCGATCGGCTGCCGGTCGTGAAGGCGCCGGCACGCCTCATCCGGATCGCCGCATGAAGCACCGCTACGAGTACCAGGTCATCTTCGGCGACACCGACCAGATGGGTGTCGTCTACTACGCGAACTACTTGCGGTTCTTCGAGGGGGCGCGCGCGTCGTACTGGCGCGCCCTCGGCCGGAGCTACAAGGACCTCGAGGACGCGCAGGTCGCGCTGCCGGTCGTCGAGGCGCACGTCGGCTACAAGCGCCCCGCGCGCTACGAGGACGTGCTCGTCGTCGAGACCCACGTCAGCGAGGTGCGCGCCGCGTCGCTGCGGTTTGCCTACGAGGTCCGCCGCGACGGCGAGCTGCTCGCCGACGGCTACACGCGGCACGCCGTCATCGGACCCGGCGGCCGGCCGCGCGCGCTCCCCGACTTCATGCGCGCGCTCGTCACCACACGACCGGCGTGAGGCGAGCGATAGCCACGCCGGTGAGCGCTTCCGCACGTTGATCGCGGGCCTTCCGCGTCGTACACCATCTGCCATGCAAGACCGCAACCTCGCGCTCGAAGTGGTCCGCATCACCGAAGCCGCCGCGATGGCGTCGGCGCGCCTCATGGGGCGCGGTGATCGCAAGCTGGCCGATCATGTCGCCGTCGAGGCGATGCGCAGCGCGTTCGATGCGATCGATATCCGCGGCACCGTCGTGATCGGCGAGGGCGAGCGCGACGAGGCGCCGATGCTGTTCATCGGCGAGCAGGTCGGCCACGGCTGGAAGGACGATGGCGACTCGCCGAAGGTCGACATCGCGGTCGATCCGCTCGAGGGCACGAACCTGTGCGCGACCGGCGAGCCCGACGCGATCAGCGTGATCGCGATCGCCGATGACGGTCAGTTCCTCAACGCGCCCGACACGTACATGCAGAAGATCGCGGTCGGCCCCGAGGCCCTCGGCGTGATCGATCTGCGCGAGAGCGCGACCTGGAACCTCCAGCGCATCGCGAAGGCGAAGCACAAGAAGGTGCAGGACTGCACCGCCGTGATCCTCGATCGCGACCGCCACAGTGACCTCATCGCCGAGGTCCGCCAGGCCGGTGCTCGTATCCGTCTGATCGGCGACGGCGATGTCTCGGGCGCGGTGATGACCGCGAACCCGGACTCCGGCATCGATGTGTTGTTCGGTACCGGCGGCGCGCCCGAGGGCGTGATCGCGGCGGCCGCGCTCAAGTGCGTCGGCGGCGATTTCCAGGGCCGGCTCCGCTTCCGCAGCGACGAGGAGAAGGCGCGCGCGAAGCGGATGGGCGTCAAGGACGAGGACTTCATCTACGGTCTCGAGGACCTCGCGAAGGGCCACGTCATGTTCGCGGCCACCGGCGTCACCAAGGGCTATCTGCTCGAGGGCGTCCGCTTCTACGGGGACAGCGCGAAGACCGAGTCGATCGTGATGCGCTCGAAGTCCGGCACCGTCCGCGTGATCAACGCGACTCACCACTTCAACACCAAGCCCAAGTACTCCTGGGCCACCGGCCTCGAGCCGTAGCGCACTACAGGCTGAAGTTCAGCTTGGTCGACCGGCCGGCGCGGATCCGCACGCGCTTCGTCACGGTCGGCCGCGACGGGTTCTTGAACGTCAGCGTGTGCGTGCCGGCCGGCAGCGCGAGCTCGGCGAACGGCGCCTGGCCGAGCTTGCGCGTGCCGAGATAGACGTCGCTCCACGGCGTGGTGCGCACCGTCAGCCGGCCCATGGCCGGTCCGCGATCCGGACGCACGGCGATCTTCTTCGTGAATGCGATCTCGATCTTCAGGTGCACGGCGGGCTCGAGCACGACCGTGCGCTTCTCCGGCCGGTAGCCCGCGAGCTCCGCGATCACGACGTGGCGGCCGGGCGGGAGCACGAGCTGCGCGGTCGCTGCCCCGGTCGGATCGCCAGGCTGCTGGGTCGCGAGCCGCAGCTGATCGCCGACCTTGATGGTGCCGCCGTCGGGGATCGTGCGCACCGCGAGGTACGCCATGTCCTCGTCGATCGGCGTGGGCACGATGGTGTGCGCCGCGTCCGGTGCGGCGACGGCGGGCGAGGGCGCAGCATCGAGCGGAGGAGGCGCGAGCGGCAACGCGGTGTCCGCATCGGCGGTGGCGGCGACCTGCGCGCCCTGGGCGACGTGCGCCGCGTCGGCGGGTGCGGCCGCGCGGTCGGATCCCTTCGATGCCGCGAGCGCGATCAGAAACGACGCGAGCATCAGGCCGCCGAGCGCGGCGATCGCGACCAGCAGCTTCTTGCGTTTCTTGCGCAGCAGCTCGCCGGGGACCGGTGTGTGCCGCCGCGTGGACTCGGTGCCGCCGAGTGCGGGCACGGCGCGCGAGCCGGACTCCGCCGCCGCGCGCAGCGCCGGATCGATCGCGGCGCGCGCGGCCGGATCGAACGCGGCCCGCACGGCCGGGTCCTCCGGAAAGGCGGGGACGCCGGTGACGCCGGCGTGCAGGCGCGTCGGCACGACCGTCGGTCCGCTCGGTACCGGCGCGCGGACGTCGCGCTGGATGGTCTCGCCGCCGAGGTCGCTGTCCTCCTCATCCGGTGCGGGCGGCGCCGGCCGCAGGAGCTCGGTCTCGTCGCGCATCGCCGGCGGCGGCACGTTCAGCGTCGGCTGCTCGGGACGGCCCGGCCTCACCACGAACGTGGGCTCGGTCGCCTGCTCGACCCGTCGCGGCGGTCGCGCGCCCTTGATCGTCTCCGCCGCCTCGTCGACGTTCCCTCGCCGCGCGGCGGCGTCGTCGACGGTTCCGCGTCGTGCGCCCTTCAGGGTCTCGGCGGCCTCGTCGAGATCCGCCGTGGTGTAGATCTCGGTGCCGTCGCCCACGCCGCTCATGAGCTTGACGACGCGGCGAACGGGGAACGCGGGGGGCGTGACCGGTCGTCCCGATGTCGTGCTCGGCGCGACGATCGTGCTCGGCGACGCGGCCGCGGTCCCCGGCGCGGCGACCGTTCCAGGCGACACGATCGTCCCGGGCGAGACCTGGGTCCCGTGCTGCGCGCCGCCGACACCCGGCAGGTCGTGCAACGCCGGTACCTGCCCGGTGCCCTCGCGGGCGAAGCGCGCGCGGATCCAGCCGCCGAGCTGCATCGAGGTCGCGAGCTCGGGCGCCGACTTGAGGAACGCCTCGAGCGCCTGTGCGAGCTCCGCCGCCGTCGCGCGCCGGTCGCGCTTCGGCTCGAGCGCCCACGTCAGCGCCTTCGCGAGCGGCGCCGGCACGTGCGGCGCGACGTCGGCGATCGGCTCGAGCTTGCCGTCGCGGATCGCGCGCATCGCGGCGACCGCATCGCCGCGCGGCACGATGTACTTGCCGCTCAGCAGCTCCCACAACACGATCGCGAGCGAGAACACGTCGCTGCGGCCGTCGAGCTGCGACGCGACCGTCTGCTCGGGCGACATATAGGCGTACTTGCCCTTCACCTGGCCCGGGTTCGTCAGCTGATCGCCGGCTGCCGCCGCCTTCGCGATGCCGAAGTCACACAGCTTCACGACGCCGTCGAACGACACCATGATGTTCGCGGGCGACACGTCGCGGTGCACGAGGCCGAGCAGGGCACCGTTGCTGCCGCGCAGCTCGTGCGCGTAGTGCAGCGCGTTCGCGGCGTCGGCGCCGATGCGGGCGACCAGCGTCGGCGGCAGCCTCTCCTGCTCGCCGTACTTGAACAGCTGGCCGGCGTGCACACCGTCGACGAACTCCATCGCGATGAAGTAGTCGTGGTCGACCTTGCCGAACTCGTAGATGTGCACGACGTTCGGGTGCGAGAGCTGCGCGGCGAGCTTGGCCTCGCCGAAGAACATCTTCACGAAGTCCGGCGAGTCCGCGAGGTGCGGCAGGATGCGCTTGACCGCGACCCGGCGGTCGAATCCCTCGAGCCCGCGCTGCTGGGCGAGAAACACTTCGGCCATCCCGCCCCGTGCGATGCGACGTACCAGGACGTACTGGCCAAACCGAATGCCTGCGTCGGCTGGCACTGCGATCGTCATCATACCGTGCCGGGTCGGCTGCAGGGCCGGCGCGACCGTGCAACCTGTCGTGGGCACATCGGGGCGCGTGTACCCACTTCCCAAGCGGGATCGGGCTTGTGCATGATGCCGGGCGATGAGGATCGCGCTGTTCGCAACGGCCGCGCTGGCCGGCTGTGGCATCACCGCGGCGCCCGCGCCGGCGTCGCGCACGCCCGTCGCCGGCGACTCGCCGCTCGCCGAGATCTTCGCACGCGTCGCCGCCGACACCGGCGTGCCGGCCGACGTGCTCGCCGCCGTCAGCTGGAACGAGACCCGCTTCCACTTCGCGACGCCGGGCGGTCCCGACTCGCACGCGTTCGAGACCGGCTATCTGGCCCTCGCCGAGAGCGGCCCGCGCGACCTCCACCGCGCCGCGCGGCTCGCCGGTGTCACCGAGGCTGCCGTGCGCAGCGATGCCGAGGCGTCCATCCGCGCCGGTGCGGCGCTGCTCCGCGAGCACATGATCGATGGTGACATCACGCCGGCACTTCGCGCCTACGGCGGCGATGGCTACGCGTTCTCGATCGAGCGCGCGCTCGTCCGCGGCATCGATGGTCGCGACGAGCAGGGTCGGCGGCTCGTCGTCGCCGCGCGTCCCGACGTGCGCGCGCCCGGCATCTCGACCATCGCGCAGGCCGTCGGCTACCCGGGCGCGGAGTGGGTCCCCGCGTACTCCGGCAACTACCAGACCTCGAGCCGCGGCGTCGGCGACATCAAGCGCGTCGTCATCCACGACACCGAGGGCAGCTTCGCCGGCACGCTGTCGTGGTTCCAGGACCCCGATGCCGAGGTCTCCGCGCACTACGTCGTGCGCTCGAGCGATGGCCACGTCGCGCAGATGGTCGACGAGAAGAACGTCGCGTGGCACGACGCCTGTAACAACACCTACACCGTCGGCATCGAGCACGAGGGCTACGCCGCCAAGCCCGAGCAGTGGTTCACCGAGGCGATGTACGCCGAATCGGCGAAGCTCACCGCGTACCTCTGCGACACGTACATGATCCCGAAGGAGCACGGCTCGATCGAAGGCCACGGCGAGGCGGACGACTGCTCCGACCACACCGATCCGGGCCCGGGCTGGGACTGGGACCACTACATCGATCTCGTCCGCACCGGCGGTGCCGCGCAGTTCCTCGCCGACGAGCTCACCGTCGACGCCCCCGACGTGATCGCGAGTGGTGAGCTCGCGACCGTCACCGTCACCATCCACAACACCGCCACCGCGGCGTGGGATCTCGATGCCACGCGCGTCGGCACCCAGGAGCCGCAGGACCGCGACTCCGCGTTCTTCGTCGACGGGGACTGGCTCGGCCCTAACCGCGCGACGGCGGTCGATGCGCAGACCGAGCCCGGCGCCTCCGGCACCTTCACGTTCCAGATCCGCGGCCCCGAGGTCACCGAGCCGACCGTCTACGACGAGGCGTTCGCGCTCGTCCAGGAGGGTGTCACCTGGTTTGGCCCGACGTTCCACGTCGTCGTCCAGGTCCGCCCGTCGCTCGACGACGGTGGCGAGGATCCCGGCATGGGCGGCGGCTGCAACGCGGCTGGTTCCGGCGGCATCGCGTGTGCGATGCTCGCGCTCGGTGTCCCGCTGCGTCGTCGCCGTCGTCGCCGTCGTTAGCAGGCGCGCGGTGACTCGCCGCGTGTCGCCCGCGATCGCGTTCGCGCTCATGAGGAGGCGCGCGGTGACTCGCTGCGTGTCGCCGGCGATCGCGTTCGCGCTCTGCGTGTCCGCGCTCGCCGCCTGCACCGACGCGATCACCCTCGAGATCGCGAGCGAGCGCCCGGTGCCCGCCGCCGTCGACGCGATCTGTGTCGGCGTCGCCGATACCTCGCTGACCGGCGGCCACTTCGGCCGGCGCTACGCGCTCGAGGGTGCGCTCGCGACTCTGCCGCAGACCCTGCGCGTCGAGGCCGGTAGCGCCGACGCCGCGCTCGCGTGGGTGCGCGCCGATCGCGGCGGCGTGCCCACGCTCGTCGAGAGCGCGCGCGTCGACTTCGCCGACGACGTCACGCTGACCATCCCCACGTGCCAGGTCGGCCGCGGCGCCAGCCTCGCCGCGAAGGGCACACCCGTCGGGCCGGCCGGCGCGCTGCTCGCGGCGTCGCATGGGCAGGGTGGTGCCATCGTGCTCGCGGTCGCGGCCGACGCCTCGTTCGTGCTCGCCGCGAAGTCCGGCGGCCTCGCCGTCGGCGACGCTCCGGCCCCATCGCCCGGCGCCCCGCGCGCGCTGATCACCGCCGATCTCGACGGTGACTGCGACGACGATGCCGTCATCATCACCGATGGTGCGGCGCCCCTCGTCTGGGAGCGCGACGGCACCGAGTTCTTCCCCGGCGCACAGATCGGCGACGCGACCATGTCCGCGGCCGCTGCGGCCGATGTCGATCATGACGGGGACATGGACCTCGTGCTCGGCGGCGGCGGTGTGCTCGAGCTCTGGGTCAACGGCGGCGACGGCTCGTTCACGCCCGCGCCCCAGGCCCTCTCGGCCGGTGGCCGCGCCTCCATGATCAGCGCGCTCGCGCTCGGCGATCTCGACGGTGACGGCAATGCCGATCTCGTCGTCGGCCAGGCCGGTCCGCCGCTGGCCGCGTGGCTCGGTGTCGGCGGCCGCTTCGAGCCCGTCGACGGCGTGCTGCCCAACGTCCCGCTCGATGTCGAGCGCTTCACCCTCGCTGATGCCGACGGCGACTTCGATCCCGATCTCGCGATCGCGATCCGCGACATGCCGATGCGCCTCCTGATCGATCGCGAGGGCCGCCTCGAGGATCAATCCTTCATCCGCATCCCCGCGCCGATCCCGACCGCGCACGCCGTCGCCTTCGGCGGCTGGGATACCGGCTGCGAGCCCGATGCCGTGATCGCGGCCGATGCCGGCGCGGCCACCCTCTCCGGCGTGCCCGACCGGTTCACCGCCGAGGCCACCGCGCCCGCCGCGACCGATGTGGTGATGATCGATCTCGACGACGACGGTACCCTCGATGCCGTGCTCGCCACCCCCGACGGAGTGCAATGGCTCGCGCGCTGACCGTCACGCTCGCCGCCCTCACCGCGTTCGCCGCGGTCGTCGTCGCGACGCCCACGCGCTGCGCATACGCCGACGATGTCGGCCCGGCCGCGATCGAGAACTACCTCGCGCGCGGCCAGCAGCTCTTCGACGAGCAGGAGTACGCGGCGGCGATCCAGTCGCTCGCGCCCGTCACGCGTGACACTCGCGCCACGCGCGCCCAGCGCCTGCGCGCCCTCGAGCTGATCGCGCTCGCCCAGTTCATCCGCAACAACAAGGGTGCGGCGCGCGCCACCTTCGAGCGCATCCTCGATATCGATCCCGGCTACCAGCTGCGCGACACCAGTGGCTCGCCGCAGCTGCGCGCCTTCTTCGATTCGCTCAAGAAGCAGCTCATCCCGGGCTTCGATCCCACCGCCGGTGCCGATCTCGAGCATGCCGCGCCGACCGCGGGCTCCGCCGGCAAACCGCTCGAGTTCGAGGTCCGCGTCACGCGCGGCAACGTCTTCGATCTCGTGATCGGCACGCGTCGCCGCGGCGAGCTCACCTACAAGCTCGCGCCGCTCGCCCCGCGGGGCGGCGACCGCTGGCGCGCGCGGATCACGCCAGCTCCGTCGCAAAAGCCCTACGTCCTCGAGTACTACGTCGAGGCGCGTGACGCCGGCGGGGCCCCGATCGCCCGCATCGCCGCGCCCGATCAGCCCCTCGAGATCGCGCTCGCCGCCGGTGGCCCCGAGGCCTCCCAGCGGCCCTGGTATGCCCGCTGGTACGTGATCGCCGGCGGTGCCGCGATCGGCGCCGGTGCCGCTGCCGCCATCTTCGCGACCACGCGAGGTCCGGGGCCCGGCTCCCTGCCGCCCGGGACCTTCACGGTCTCACCCTGACGCGCCCGTGACGCACCCCGGCGCGCCTCGGCGCAGCCCGGCGGATTTTGCGGTGTTTTCCGACGAGGTGTGGCGCATGCACGATCGCGCGACTGCGGGCATCAGTTCGCGCGCCTCTTGTTAGGCGCGGAGTACCCGGTGCGTGACTTCGATCATCGTCGAGAAATCGCTTCCGGGTGACGGTGCTTGAACGTGGATCAATCGCAGCCGATCGAACGATGAATGCACTTGACCCACATGGGCCCAATGGATAGGGTCGCGCATCTTTCGAACCGCCGTACATCCAGGGAACATTCCCAACGGCACGAACTTCAGAGGCACACGATGAGAGGAGTCTCGAGAATGAAGAATCTAGCCTTTGGAGCCCTGTTGGTTGGGCTCCTCGTCGCCTGTGGCGGCGGAGATGACAATAAGAACACCAAGATCATGCCGCTCGACAGCGGCACGGTCGATACGCCCACGCAGTGTAATCCGCTCACGCAGGCGGGCTGCGCCGCTGGCGAGAAGTGCACCTGGTTCGTCGATGCCGTCATGCCCCAGTACGTTGGCCACATCGGCTGCGCGCCGGATGGCACGGCAGCCGTCGGCGCCACCTGTATGTACGGTGCGGCTGGCGTGACGGGCTACGATGATTGCGCCAAGGGCAACGTCTGCACCGCGTTCGGCAACCCGGCCAACCCGGGCGTCTGCAAGCAGCTCTGCGATCAGCAGGGCGGCGCGCCGATGTGCGATGCGGACCATGTCTGCGTGACCTACGCGGACCTCTTCGACGTGGGGGAGAACACGCCCGCCGCCGCCGGCGTCTGCGACCAGGCGTGTGATCCTCTCGCGGATAACGACTTCGATGGCAGTGGCACGAAGGTGAAGACGGGCACGACCTGCGGCAGTGCCGAGGACGTCGGCTGTTACGGTTCGCCCAGCGACACCCCGCCTGCAACCGGCTGGAGCTGCACCGGCGACTTCAATTTCGAGAATGGGGCTGGCGTTGGCCTTCGCCACCGCGTCGTGTGCAATGACGCGAACATGTGCTCGCGGAACGGTACCCGCTACCTCAACAGCTGCAACCAGGGCTACTTGCCTCTGATGTACGAGACCTCGGCGCAGACCGCGGTGATCTGCGTTGCTCTGTGCAAGCCGGCCGACTGCTCGACGGGCGCGTGCGGCGCGAACAACGTCGCCCGCAAGGGCGTCGCTGGTGACGCATGCACCACGAATGACCGCGTTGGCGCGAGCTTTACCACCAACGCGACGGTCAACAGCACGGCGCCGGGCGTCGACCCGGTTGACACGGGTGGCGAGCACTGCATGTACAGCTGGTTGTTCGAGGTTGACG
>DAIRFU010000105.1:0-14000 GCA_036794935.1 Kofleriaceae bacterium
GTGCCTTCTTCGCCGTCTCGCACGCCTCGCGCAGCCGCGACAACGCCATCGGAACCTGGGTGAGATCGACGCGATGCGCATCGAACACCTCGTCGACGATCCGCTCGAGCATGCGGCGATCCCAGTCCTCGCCGCCGAGCGCGCTGTCGCCGCCGGTCGCGAGCACCTCGAAGATGCCGTTCTCGACGGACATGATCGAGACGTCGAACGTGCCGCCGCCGAGATCGAACACCGCGATGAGACGGCGGCCTTCGCGCACGCGATGCGCGCCGTAGGCGAGCGCGGCGGCGGTCGGCTCGTTGAGGATGCGGATCACGTCGAGGCCGGCGATCTGGCCGGCATCGCGCGTCGCCTGGCGCTGGGCGTCGTCGAAGTACGCCGGTACGGTGACGACGCAGCGGGTGACCGGTTCGCCGATCGCCTCCTCGGCGACCTGGCGCAGCCGGCGCATCACGTGCGCAGCGATCTCCTGCGGGCTGATCGGCTGACCGTGCACGCGCACCCACGCGTCGCCGTTCGGCGCGGCGACGATGCGGAACGGCGCGAGCTTCGCGAACCAGGCGACGTCCTCGACGTTGACCTTGCGGCCGACCAATCGCTTCGCGCCGTAGACGGTCGCGGACGCGTTCGTCACGGCCTGCCGGCGCGCGCGCAAGCCGACCGTGATCGTGCCGTCGGGCGACCACGAGACCCAGGACGGTGTGGTGCGCTCGCCGTCGGCCGCCACGAGTGTCTTCGGCTGGCCCTTGTCGTCGAGCAGCGCGACACACGAGTTGGTGGTTCCGAGATCGATGCCGATGATCCGGCTCACGGCGGCTCCTTCTTGCCCATGAGGCGCGACAGCAGCCCCTTTCGTTCGTTGGTGGCCTGACGGCGCATCTCCGCGAGCTCGCGCGCGGCACGTTCGTTCGACGGATCGAGCTCGAGCGCGGACTCGAAGCGCTGCGCTGCCTCGAGTCGATCGCGGATCGCGAGCGCCTTCAGGCCCTCGCACAGCTCGATGCCGGCGCGCAGCCCACGATCGTGTGGGTGCTTCTTCGCCATCGCCTTGTACTGGGCGAGCGCCTCGTCGAGCTTGCCGTCGTCGACGAGCACCTCCATGGCGGAGGTGTCGACGGGCTCGGCAGTCGGCGCGGTCGGCGCGCGGCGCGGTGGCGGCGACGGTAGCTTGTCCGTTCCCACCCCCGACGCCGGCGTGAGCGGACGCGTCGCCTCGAACGCGCGCTCGGATCTCTCGATCGGTACCGCGAGCTCGCCCTTGGCCAGCTCGGTGTGCGCGAGTGCGGCGGGCTTCGTGCTCTGGTTCGTCGGCGCGTCGTGGGGGCCCTGTGCGGTCGGCACCTCGTTCGGCGGGGTCCTCGCGACGTCGGGTTGCCGCGGCGGCACCGCCACGCGCACGACCCCGCTGGCGCTTCGCGCGGGTGTGCCCGAGCCACGCGGCTCGGTCTGCGGGCGGTTCGGCGTCCGCGGCCGCAACGTCGCGATCACCTGCTGCCGGCCCTTGTCGTCGGCGAGCCTGCGGTAGGCGTCGCGGATCAAGATGAAGATTTCGGCCGCGACCTGGCGCAGCTTGACCGAGCGATAGCGCGTGAAGCGGTCCGGGTGGTAGCGCTTCGTCAGCTCGCCGAAAGCGCGTCGCACATCGGCATCGGTCGTCTCGTAGCCGACGCCGAGCACGAGGAATGGGTTCAGCTTGCGCAGCGACTCGGCCTCGGCCTCCAGCGCGCGGATCAGCTCCGCCTCGGCCGCGCTGATCTCCTCGCCATCGGTGAGCTCGCTCGGCCTGACGGGTGCCTGCGCCACCTCGCTGCCGGTCTGCGCGCGCACGCGGTTCTCGGCCGCGAGTGCGCTCTCGATCATCCACACCGACTTCGTCGGCAGCGGCTGGAGCTCGAGCTCGACGCCGGTGCCGCGTTGCGGATCGACGACGTGCTTGATGATCGTGCCTTGCAGCTCGATCACGCTTGCACTCGGCAGCTCGAGATCGATGTGCACGACGGTACCGATCGGCGGCTGCGTGCTCGCCTTGAGGAACATCAAGCCGCGGGACAGATCTCGCTTGTAGATGGTCGCCAGCTGCTGCCAGGAGGCACAGCGAAGCTTGATGCTGAGTGCAGCTCCCGCCATCGACGAAACCGCGAAATCATAGGCGATTCAAGGTTCGCGAGGCAACGAGCGGTACCGTTCAAGCACACGTTCGTGACGAACTTTGATCCGCTGCAGATAGAGCTGCTCGTGTGTGCGCTCGAGTGCCTCGTGGGCAAGCTGTGCGAGTCTGCCTACCACCTCGCCTACATCAGGTAGCGGTTTCTCGACGAATCCGACCACTCCGAGGTCAGCGACGCGGGCCGCGAGATCGCCGTCGTGGACGGCGCTCATCAGAAATGCGGGCAGGCCGGGGAGCCGGTCGCGCAGCCTGCGCACGGTCTCCAGCCCGTCGATGCCGGGCAGCTGGGCCGCGACGAGAGCGACGTCGAATGCGGCTCCTGCGGCGAGCAGCGTGTCGAGCTCGCGGGACGCATCCTCGCCGCTCGTGTACGCGTACGTCGACACCCCCGCCGCCTCGAGCCGCTCGGCAAGGTCCCGCGCGACCTTGCGGTCGGATTCGACGAGCAGGACCGCGGGCGGCCGCTGATCGGCGAACGCGCCGGTCTCGCCGGTGACACTCTCGAACTGGGCGAGCTTCGCTTCGAGGTCGATCGAGCGGCGCTCGGTGCGGATCAGGTCCTTGAGAAGATCCTCGATCATCGAGCGCAAGTTGCGCGCGGCGTGGGCGCGGTGAGCGAGCGTCGCCTGGCGCTCGTACACGCGCTGGACGACCGCCTTGGCCACCGCCGTGCCCTCGAGCTGGATGTCGATCACATCGCCGGCGCCGGCGCGGATCAACGCGATCACGATGCCGGCATCCGCGCCGCTCGTCACCGCGACGGGCAGCACGTGCGGGATCGCGTGGGCGGCCTTGCGCACGCGCTCGCAGGCGAGCTTGACCTCCTCGAGCTCGCTCGCGGCCGAGAGCGTGCGAAGGTCCAGGAGCACGCATGGCGGTGTGGTGGGCGTGCGGCTCGCCACGTGTGCGGCGCTCGGCAGATCGTCGACGACCTGAACCTCGACGCCACCGCCGACGAGGCGCTCCACCATCGCGCGCAGCGGCCCGGTCGCTCCCTCGGGCGCAACGGCGATCGCGGTGGCTTCGTCGCTCATGTGTTTGTCTGTAGGCCACGATATCACTACGATGTCCGCGATGGCCGATCACCTGTTCCTGCGCGCGTGCCGGCGGCAACCCGTTCCTCGCACGCCGATCTGGATGATGCGGCAGGCCGGGCGCTACTTGCCCGCGTACCGCGCGGTGCGCGCGCGCGCGTCGTTCCTCGAGCTGTGCCGGACCCCGGAGCTGGCGTGCGAGGTCACGCTCCAGCCGATCGACGAGTACGGGTTCGACGCCGCGATCCTGTTCTCCGACATCCTGATCACGCTGCCTCCGATGGGGCTCGATGTCGCGTTCCCTGACGCCGGCCCCAAGATCGCGCGGCCGGTGCGCGCGACCGCCGACATCGACGCGCTCGGCGTGCCGGATCCCGTGCGCGAGCTGCCGTACGTGCTCGAGGCGATCCGTCAGATCAAGAGCGGCCTCGCCGATCGCGTGCCGCTGATCGGCTTCGCGGGGGCGCCGCTGACGATGTTGACGTACGCGGTCGAGGGCGGCGGCTCGAAGGACTACGCGCACACCAAGCGGCTGCTCTACGGCGCGCCGAAAGACGCGCACGCGCTGCTCGACAAGCTCGCGCGCACCTGCGCTGCCTTCCTCGAGGCGCAGGTCGAGGCCGGCTGCGACTGCGTGCAGCTGTTCGACAGCTGGGGCGGCATCGTGTCGCCCGGTGACTTCCGCGAGTACCCGCTGCGGTACGCGAAGCGCGTGATCGAGCAGCTGCGCGCGTCACCGACCTGGAAGACGAAGCCGGTCCCGATCATCTACTTCGTCAACGGCTGCGCGCCATACCTCGACGACTACGCGGCGAGCGGCGCCGACGTGCTCGGCGTGGACTGGCGGGTGGGAATCGACGAGGTGCGGCGGCGGGTTGGTGACGGTGTGGCGCTGCAGGGCAACCTCGATCCGGGCGCGTTGTTCGCGCCGCCCGCGGACATCCGGGCCCGCGTCGCCGACATCCTCGCGCGCGCGGGCAAGCTCGGTCACATCTTCAACCTCGGCCACGGTGTCCTGCCGGGGACCGATCCGGAGCACGTGCGCGCCATGGTCACCGCGGTCCACGAGCTGTCGCAGCAGGCATGAAGGTCGCGGTCATCGGCGGAGGCATCGGCGGGCTGACCGCGGCACGCGCGCTCGTCGCCGCCGGCTTCGACGCCCAGATCCTCGAGGCCTCCGAGCACCCGGGCGGCGTCGTCGGCACGAGCCACGCCGACGGCTTCGTGCGCGAGCACGCGGCGAGCTCGTTCCTGGGCGGCCCGCCGCGCGGTGCGCTCGCGCTGTGCGGCGAGCTCGGGGTCCCGGTCGACAAGGCGTCGCCGCGTGCGCGGACGCGCTGGATCTTCATCGACGGGAAACCGCGCGCGCTGCCGCACGGTCCGCTCGATCTGCTGCGCACCGATCTACTGACGTGGCGCGGCAAGCTCGCCCTGCTGCGCGAGCCGTTCGCGCCCGGCCGCGCGGCCGGCGGCGACGAGTCGGTCCACGCGTTCGCGTCGCGCCGGCTCGGAGCGGAGGCGGCGCGGGCGTTCGTCGCGCCGTTCGTGACCGGCGTGTTCGCCGCCGACTCGCACGACATCAGCCTCGAGGCTGGCTTCCCGAAGCTCGCCGAGCTCGATGCGGCCGGCGGCCTCGTACGCGGCGGGCTGCGCCAGATGGCGCGCGGCCTCGTCGGGCGCGCGCGGGGCAAGCCGACCACGAAGACGCCGCGCGGGCTGTGGGCACCGACCGGTGGCCTTGGCTCCCTCGTCGACGCGCTCGCGCGCTCCCTCGGTGACCGCGTTCACACCGGCCGCCGCGTGCGCACGCTCGCACCCGCCGATCGAGGCGTGCTCGTCGACGGCGAGCGCTGGGACGCGGCCGTCCTCGCGGTCGGGGCGCACGACGCCGCGGCACTCGCCGGCGATGCGATGCCCGAGCTGACCAGCCGGCTGCGCACATTTCATCGCGCGCCCGTCGCGCTGGTCTACCTCGGCGTCGCGGCGCGCAGCGTGCCGCGCGCGGCCGAGGGCTTTGGTTGCCTGGTCGCCCGTGGCGAGGAGCCGCGCGTGCTCGGCATCGTGTTCGAATCGACGGTGTGGCCGAACCGGGCGCCCGACGGCCAGGCGCTGCTGCGCTGCATCTTCGGCGGCGGCCGCGATCCCCAGGCGGCGGCGCTGTCCGACGCCGAGCTGATCGAGCTCGCGTGGCGCGACGCCGCGGTCGTGCTCGGCGCCGAGCTCGAGCGGACCCACGCGAGCGTGATCCGCTGGCAGCACGGGATCGCGCAGTACGACGTCGGCCACCGCGATCAGGTGCGGGCGGCCGTCGCGGCGGGACGTTTGCGGCGGGTCGTGCTCGCCGGCGCTGACTACCGCGGCGCGGGCGTCAACGATCTGTGCGCCGATGCCGACGTGATCGTCTCGGAGCTGCGGACGTGGACCTGAGACCGGCCGTCGTCGCGCTGCTCGGGATGACCGCATGCTCGGGCGCGTGCTCGGGGAAGTCGAATGCGCCGAAGACCGCGATCGAGGACGCACGCGCGAACGCAGCGGGCGACGCGGCGGCAGCCGGCGACACGGCGAGCGAGCCCGGCGGGCCGGGCGACGTGCGCGTGCACGTGCACTGGAAGGATGTTCCCGCCGGCGCGCGCGGCGCACCGGGGCGCACCGCGTGTGGCACCGCGCGGCCGCCGCAGGTCGCGCCGACGGTGCTGTGGGGGATCCCCGAGGTGTTCGTTCAGATCGCGGTGAAGGACGCGGCCTCCGACAGCGGGGCCGCCACGGCGCGGCGGATCACGCTCGCCGAGTGCACGCTCGCACCGCGCGTCGCGGTGGCCGGCTCCACGGTCACGCTGACGAGCGCGATGCAGGCGCCGGCGCAGGTCGTCGTGCAGCGAACCGGCGAGCTGCCGCTCCCCGGGGTGGATGCGCAGCCAGCCCCGCGCGAGGTCTACCTGCCGATCGCCGGCCACGAGGTCGAGATCGCGCTCGAGCCCGGATCGATCTATCGCATCGCCGCGGGCGACGAGACGAGCTGGGTCGTCGCGACCGGCAGCCCGTTCGTCGCGATCAGCGATGCGAGCGGCGGTGCCCTCGTTCACGACGTCCCGGCGGGCGCGCACGCGGTGATCGCCTGGCTGCCGGCACGCTCGGGACAACCCGCACGCGTCGCGCGCGGCAAGGTGACGGTGACCGCGGGCGCGATTGCCGAGGTCACGCTAGACCTCACCACCCCATGAGCGATTCGCCAGACTCGGGAGCACGCGCGCGGTGACGTGGGTCGTGCCCGCCGCGCTCGAGGATGCGGTCCATGCGGCGGCGCGCGAGGTCGTCGGGGACGCCGCGCTCGCGACCGGCGCGCTGACCCGCGCGATCATCGATCGCTCGAAGCGCTACACGAGCGACCGCGATCGGCTCGCCGCACCGGCCAACGTGACCGCCGATCTCGCCGCGCGCGCCGCATTCTTCACGGTCGCCGACGCGATGAAGATCGCGATCCCGCTCGGCGAGCTCGCCGGCCGCGGCGCGTTGCCGGCGCGCCGCCCGCTGCGGGTCACCGACGTCGGCGCCGGTTGCGGTGCGCTGAGCCTTGGCATCGTCGTCTCGCTGGTATCCGATGCGACCGGCGACGCGGCCTTCGCGATCACGGCGATCGATCACGATGTCGATGCGCTGCGCATCGCCGCCTCCGCGCTGCGCCGGCTCGGCGAGTCGCGCAACATCCCGGTCGCGATCACGACGCGCGTGGCCGACGTCCGGACCACCGCGCTGCCCGCCGCCGACCTCGTCGTGCTCGGCACCGTGCTCAACGAGCTGGCGCCCGCGGCGCGCATCGACCTGGTCCGCCGCGCCCTGGCTGCCGCCGATCAGGACGGCGCCGTGATCGTCATCGAGCCCGCGCTGCGCGAGACCTCGCGCGCGCTCCACGAGCTCCGCGACGACATCCTGCGCGCCGGCGAGGCGTCGGTCTTCGCACCGTGTACGCGGCGGGGTGCACCGTGTCCCGCACTCGCGCGCGCCGACGACTGGTGTCACGAGGATCGCGCGGTCACGCTGCCGCCGCGCACTGCCGAGCTCGCGCGTCTCACGCACCTGCGCGATGCCGGCCTCAAGTTCTCCTATCTCGTACTCCGCCACTCCGGGGTCGGCCTCGTCGAGGCGGCGCCGGCCTGGCGCGTGGTCAGCGCGCAGATGCCCGCGAAGGGCAAGCTCGAGCTGTTCGGCTGCAGCGATGCCGGGCGCGTGCCGCTGCGCCTGCTCAAGCGCAACCGCTCGGCGGCGAATCGCGCGTTCGAGCGCGCGCGGCGTGGCGACGTGCTGATCGGCCCCGAGGCAGCGAGCGAAGACGCCGAGCGCGTCGAGATCGATCGCGACACGGCGGTCGAGCGCGTCGAGCCCGCCGGCCGGTAGCGATCAGTCCTTCTTGGGGAGGGTGACCCGGCCGGTGTCGGCCGTCGCGACGCTCTCGACCGGGACCGCGTCTTGCTGGACCGTCGGGTCCTTCGCGTCCTTGCCGTCCGGCGCGGCGTCCTTCGCGTCCTTCGCGTCCGTGCCGTCCGGCGCGGCGTCCTTGGCGTCGGACTCGCTCTTCCCATCGGGCGCCGCGACCTTGCCGGCGGGCGTGGCCAGGTCTTCCTTGATCGGCGGCGGCATCGTCGGCATCGTCGCGATGCTATCGAGCGAGCGCATCGGCTGGGTGTGGCGCTGCTTGGGCCGCTCGCCCGGCGTGCCGAGCACCGGGCTCGCGAGGGCGGTCTGCGTCGGCTCGTCGGCGGCGAACGGGTTGCCCTGGATGTCGACGGGCTGCGTCGAGTCCTCGTTCATCCGGTTCGGCACCGCACTCTCGACGAGCTCGGCGACGAGCACCGCGACACCGGTGATGTTGTCGTGGCCGCCGCGCGTCTTCGCGAGCTCGACCATCTCGGCCAGCGCGTCGCCGGGCTTCTCGGCGGACATCCGCTCGGCGATCTCCTCCTCGACCGGGAAGTAGTCGTGGAGCCCGTCGCTGCACAGCAGCAGCCTGTCGCCTTGCTTGAGCGTGACGTGCGCCATCTCGACGCCGACATCTGCGGACACGCCGATCGCGTTGACCAGGATCGTGCGCAGCGGCGAGACCTGCGCCTCCTCGATCGTCAGCTTGCCCTCGATGACGAGGACCTCGGCGACCGTGTGATCGGTCGTGATCTGCGAGGACCGGCCCTCGCGGACCAGGTAGGTGCGGCTGTCGCCGACGTGAGCGACGAACGCCTCGGCGCCGGCGACCAGCACGACGTCGAGCGTCGTGCCCATGCCCTGCTTGTCGGCCTCGGCCTGGCCCCGCTGGAACACCGCCTGGTGGGCCTGGAGCACCGCGTTCTGGAGGAGCTGGACGAGCCCGCGGCGACCGGCATCGGTCGGCGACTTCTTGAACGCGTCGATCTCCGGCTTCGCGGCCTCGAGCGTCGTGCGGACGGTCTCGACCGCCATCGCGGACGCGACCTCGCCGGCCGCGTGGCCGCCCATGCCGTCGGCGACGATGAAGATGCCCTGCACGGGCTCCATGAACGCGGAGTCCTCGTTGTGATCGCGGACCACTCCGACGTCCGTGACGAGCCACGCCTCGAGCGTCACACGCGAGGCCTCGTCTGCAGCTTCGGCCGTCATCACTTGCCTAACTCCGGAATCTTCACCCGGGTGGTGCGGCAGTCGCAAGCGTCCAGGCGAGCGAAGAATTCTATTGGACGTGGTGGCGTGCCGCGGGCGGCCAGCTGGTGCCCTTGCGTCACGAGTCGCTTCGTGCACACGGCGATCGCCTCGGGCTCGCGATCCACGGTCACGAACCGCCGGTCGAGGCGCTGGGCGACCGCCGCGGTGGTCCCCGAGCCCGCAAACCAGTCCGCGACGTGGTCATTCTGTTGGGTCACCGCGCGCAGAATGCGCTCGACGAGCCGGGCCGGCTTCTGCGATGGCCAGCCGGTGCGCTCGCCGTCGGAGTGGTTGAGCGTCTCGATATCGGCCCACCAGTCCTCCGGGACCTTGCCGGCATGCACCGGATAGCGGTAGACGCGGCCGGTCTTGCGGTCGGTCTTCTCCTGGACCCCGTCGACCAGGCGCATGTGCGAGCCGCCGCGCCGGGGCACGCGCACAGCATCGGGATAGGACGCCCAGTCGTCGCCGCGCGCGTACCACAGGATCGTGTCGTGCTTGCGGCCGAAGCCGCGCCGGCTCTTGCCGCCGACCGCGTAACACCAGACGAGCTCGTTGACGAAGTGGGCGCGCCCGAACAGCCGATCGAGCGCGACCTTGACGTAGTGGACCGCGCGATAATCGAGGTGGACGAACAGCGAGCCGTGCGGCGCGAGCGTGCGCCGGCTGTGCTCGAGGTACGGCCCGAGCCAGGCCACGAACGCGTCCGGATCGTCGGCGCGGTCGGCGTAGCGCAGGCCGCGGCCCTCGCGGATGGTGCCGGTGCCGAAAGGCGGATCGATGTAGATCGCGTCGAGCGAGGCATCGGGAAGCGCGCCCGCGACCGCCAGCGCGTCGGTGTGGTGGACGCGATCGGGCGCCCCGGCCCGGCCGAAGTCGACGCGCTCGATCGACGGGGCGTTCGGCGGCAGCGTGATCTCGATCTGCTCCACGTGTGAACGGTACCTTATCTCTGTGAGGTTCTGTCCCTGGTACCCGCTCGCCGATGCCGCCGCGCATGCACCGGCCGCCGAGGGCGTGCTCCAGCTCCGGGTCGCCGACGGCCTGCTCGACTATCCGCGCGGCAAGAGCGCGATGGTCCACTACGAGCACGCGCTGGACGTGCGCGCTACCGCCACAGCCCTGGCGCGAGAGCACACGGATCGCACGCTGTGGTGCCGCCACCTGGAGATCGACGCGGGCGAGGCTGTCGACCTCGCCGCGTTCCATGCCAAGGTACGAGATGAATTCGTACGGCGGTTCGGATCACCGCCGAGCTTCGTGTCATGCACCTCGTCGAGCCCGAAGAAGTAGGTCCCATCGAAGGCGACGACCCGCGGATCACTCCGCCGCGGCCGCCACACCGCCGGGTCTCGGTCTCGCTCCTGTTCACGCTGTCCGTGCTGATCGGGCTCGTCGTCACGATCTACGTCGTGCTGCCCGCACGCCACAACGTGCTCGTCACCGAGGCGATCGACCGCCATGGTGATAGCGAGGTCGCGTGGGACCTCGAGGCGCCGAGCCCGGCCGAGCTACGCGCGTGGACGATCGGTGTCGTCGGCAAGGGCGTGCCGCTGCCGGCGCGCACCGCGAAGGTGGTCGGCGGCCGCCGGCTCGAGGTGCTGCACCGGCCCGCCGCCCTGATCCGGCTGCACATCGGTGGCGACCGGATCACCTATCTCGTGCAGAACGCTCACGGCATCGCGCCGCACCATGCCGAGCAGCACGTCGGCAAGCTTCGCGCGGTCGCGTGGCGACGCGGCAAGTTCACCTGCGTCGCGGTCGGCCCGGATGCGACCGCGGGCACCTGGTTGACGGCCGTCCGGGCGAAGTGATCACTCGGGCGCGAGCGTCAGGCACGCGCTCGCGCGATCTTCGATCCGCACGCACACGCGGTGCGGCTGGTCGCCGGTGAGCGTGAACGCGCCGGGCAGCACGACCCGGTTGCCGCACACGATCTGCGCCGGCGCGAGCGGGCGATCGACCTCGTCGGCGCCCTGTTCGCGGACCTCGACCGCGAGCGACACCGCGTGAGTCGGCGGGCAGGTGACCACGACCTTGAACCGATCGCCGGGCCAGAACGTCCGGACGTCCGCGCGCACGCTGCCACCGCGCTCGCGCACGACGTCGACCACGACCTCGCCGATGCCCTTGACGTGAGCGACACCGTCCTCGGTCGCATCGCGCGGCCGGAGCAGGAACAGGATCACGGCGACGCCGGCCAGCGCCGCGGCGGCCGGCAGCGCGAACGCCCACCAGCGCCGCCTCGCCGGCACGTGCAGCACCGGCAGCGCGACGACGTCGCGGCGGATCTCGTCGAGGCAGTGCCGGCACGCCGGGCACTCCGCGACGTGCTCGCCGATCGCGGGTTCGCCGATCCCGAGCGCGAACGTCTCGAGGCGCAGCCACGAGATCGGCTCGCCGATGCAGGCCGGGGTCGCCATCAGCCGGCCGCCTCCGCGCGCAGCGCGATCACCTCGTCCCGGATGCGGTCGAGCCGCTTGCCCACCGTCTTGCGCGAGACGCCGAGGTGACCGGCGATCTCGTCCTGGGTCATGTCATCGACGAACCGCGCGACCAGCACCTCGAGATGCCCCTCGTCGAGGCGGTCGGCGAGCGCGGCGATCAGGCCAACGCCGACGATCTCGTCGACGAGCCGGACGCGGCTGATCGGCGCCGCCACCTGTTGCTCGCGCGCGAGCAGGCGCGCCCGCGTGCCGCGGTCCCGCAGGACGTTGAGGCAGCGGTTCGTGACGGCACGATAGAGGTAGGGCAGGTCCACGGTGGCGCTCCAGCGCGGGATGAGATCGACGAACAGTGCATGTACGACATCGATGGCGTCCTCGCGGCTCTTCAGCACGCGCTCGGCCTTGCGCACGAGCGCGGGGCCGAAGGCGCGGTACGCCGCCTGAGGATCACCGACAGGTTCCACCTTGCACGCCGACTGTAGTGCACGGGCCGTTCTGCAGGCCGTCCGCGAACGGGCATTGTGCGGCGGTCACGCAGGCGCGGCCGTCGTCGCACTGGCTGCGCTCGGTGCCGTCGCACACGCTGCTCGCGCAGTCGGCGTCGCTCGCGCACGGCTCGCCGGCCTGGCGCACGTGCGCGTTCGGCGCGCACACGAACGGCGCGTACACGGCATTCCACGCCTCGGCGCACGCCTCGCCCGCGCCGCACTGCGTGTCGTCGTTGCACGTCGAGCACACGCCGCCGGTGCAGTGACCGGTCGCGCACTCGCCGGGCAGGTTGCACACCTCGCCGAGCGGCTTTGCCGCCGCCGCCACGCACGTGGTCTCCTGCGCGCGCAGCGACGAGAGCGCGTCGCCGACGCCGCGCACCTCGCCGCCGGTGCACGCGTGGTCGGCATCGCAGCCGACGCACACCGTGTTCGGTTGCAGAAAGCCGCTGACGCCGGGGAACGGGACCGGCGACGCGCCGAGGCCGCAGATGTCGCTGACGCAGTCACTCGCGTCGGCGCACGGCGAGCCGAGCGGAGCGGGGCCCGGATCGATCACCGGCAGGCCGTCGCAGTTGCGCGCGAGATGGGCGCCGATGTTCGCGAGCTGCGCCGTGCCCGCGCCACTCTTCGCGAGCTCGAAGCGGACGCCCGCGAACGGCTGCTTGATCACGACCCGGTAGGAGAGCGACTGCCAGGCGCCGATCGGCAGGCGCTGGGTGTGATCGATGACGCCGTCGTCGAACACGTCGAGGTTGAGATCGACCACCGCATTCTCGTCGATGTTCGCGAGCAGCGAGAGCTCGACACATACGTCATCGGGGGACGTGCACTCCAAGGTGCCGTCGGGAAGGTCGCGGCACTGGCCGTCGCCGGAGTCGAGCGGTGAGAGCTGCGCGATCGCGGCGTCGGTGCCGACGAGCTCGACGCCGGAGTCGCCCTCGTGCCAGGTCGGCACGCGCTTGATATCGCCGCGCTCGACCTTCCACGCGCACAGCTCGTCGCCGCACCATAGATCGTAGCCGGAGTCGCGCAGGGCCTCGCCGCAGTTCGTGTTGCCGAGCTGCGAGGCGAGGGCGGCGAGGAAGAGGATGCTGGATCGCTTGCGCATGGCTGCCCTCAGTAGCTGAACGAGAACGCGAGCGTCGCGCGGTGGCCGCCCGATGCGTGCGTGTCTCCGATCAGGTTGTCGATCACGCGCGCGTACTCGAGCTCGTAGCCCAGCGAGATGCCCGCGCCTTTCCAGAACAGATTGTGGTCATCGCCGCCGACGAGCAGGCCGCCGCCGGCGAGCAGTGCCGGCCCGGCGTAGACCTCGTTCGTCGTCATGTCGTCCTGATCGCGGTGCGTGGTGCGCGCGAGGCCGAGCCCGAGCGCGAGCTGGCCGTACACCTTGAGCCGCGACAGCGCCCCGTGGCTGGCGAATGCGGTCTCGGCGCGGCCGACGCCGGCGACCGTGACCTCGTCCCAGCGGAAGCGCAGCGGGTGGAGCCCGTCGGTGTCGCGCCTCCACTCGGGCGACCGCGTGGCACCGAACGTCGCCCCGACCCACAGGTGATCGTGGATGCGATGGAGGTACGAGATCCGCGCGCCCCACGTGACGCCGAGCAGGTCGCGCTCGTAGCCGAACGCCGCCAGCGTGTCGGTGTAGCCGTCCTCGCGCTCGCCGCCGATCACGAGCTCGTACTCGGTGCGGTTCGAGCGCGCGGTATCGCCGCCCTTCGGAGTCGCCTCGACGATCGCCTCGCGCTCGCAGCGCGACAGGTCGACGATGCCGCCGCCGCTGACCTCGCAACGCGACAGCGTCGTGCCCTGGCGGACGATCACGCGGTAGCTGCCGGGCGCGACCGCGATGCGCACGACCGCGCCCTTCGCCTTGTAGGTCTCGGCGATCACCGTCTGCGACCGGGTATCCTCGACGAGCGTCTTGCCCTCGAGCGCGGCGGGCAGCTCGATGTGCGTCGTCGCGGCGCGCGGATACGACAGCGGCACCTCGCCGTGGCCCTTGAGGTCGACCTCGAGCGAGACGTGCTGGCCGCCGACCGCGGTCTCGGCGGTGGAGAGCAGCGTCTGGTGGTACGCGTAGCGGTACGCCTCGTCGATCGAGACCAGGCCGTCCTTGTTCGCGTCGCCGGCGCCGCGCAGACCGACGAGCAGGTGGTGCGTGAAGTACGACGACTTCAGCCGCTCGCTCTCC
>DAIRFU010000673.1:0-3939 GCA_036794935.1 Kofleriaceae bacterium
AGCGCCGGTGATCGGGCACGAGCTGGCGAAACGCGACGCCGCGCGCGGTCAGGGTCTCGGTGACCTGACCGGCGAGGTCGAGCCACGTCGCGCGCGCCGAGGTCAGCGCGGCAACCGCGCGCTGCGCGGCGAGCCCCAGACCGGCGGCGGAGGGCGCATCCTGGGTGCCGCCGCGCAGGCCCTTCTGCTGACCGCCGCCGACCCACAGGGGCGCGATCGCACGACCCTCGCGGAGCCACAGCGCACCGGCACCCTTGGCGGCGTGCAGCTTGTGACCGGCGATCGACACCGAGTCGACGCCGAGGCTCGTGACATCGAGCGCGACCTTGCCGAGCGCCTGCGCGGCGTCGACATGGATGTGGCAGCCGGGATTACGCGCGCGGATCGCGGCCGCGATCGCCGCGATCGGCTGGACGACGCCGATCTCGTTCTGCACCATGATCATCGCGACCACGCCGGCACCCTCGGCGGCACGCGCGACCTCGTCGGGATCGAGGACGCCATCGCGACCCGGTGCGATCCGCGCGAGCTCGCGGCCCTCCTGTGCGAGCCGATCCGCGAGCGTCGAGACCGCCGGGTGCTCGAGCGTCGAGATCACGAGCGCGCCGGGGTGCACGCGGGCCGCGCCGAGGACGGCGAGCGCGTTCGACTCGCTGCAGCCGCTCGTCCACACGATATCGCCACGGCCGGCCCTGTCCCCGAGCGCCTCGAGCAGGCGCTTTCGCGCGGTCTCGATGTGGCCCCGCGCCGCGGCACCCTGCGGGTGCTGCGAGCTCGGGTTGCCCCACGCGGTCCGCATCACGTCGGACATCAGCGCGAGCACCTCGTCGGAGACGCGGGTCGAGGCGGCATTGTCGAGGTAGATTGGCTGCATCACCGATCTAGGCGTCTACCTCCACTACCCGTGGTGCCGCAAGCTGTGCCCGTACTGCGATTTCGCAGTCGAGGTCGGCACGCCGGAGCACGAGGGCTATCTGGCCGCGATCTTGCGCGAGCTCGACTCCCGCGCGCCGCGCTTCGAGGGCGGCCGGCTGGTCTCGATCTATCTCGGCGGCGGCACGCCGTCGTTGTGGCGGCCCGACTGCATCGCGCGCGCGGTCGATGCGATCTGCGAGCGGTTCGGGGCACGACCCGACGCGCTCGAGGTCACGATCGAGGCGAACCCGACGGACTGCGATGACGGCCGGCTCGCCGCGTGGCGCGCGGCCGGCATCAACCGGCTCTCGATCGGCGTCCAGTCGCTCGCGCCCGAGGAGCTCGTCGTGCTCGGCCGCGACCATCGCTTCGGCGACGCGACCGACGCGCTCGCGCGGGTCGCAGCGGCGGGCGGGTTCACGGTGAGCTGCGACTTCATCCTCGGCGTACCGCCGCGCAAGCCGCCGCGGCTCGTCACCAACGTCGATCACCTCTCGGTCTACGAGCTGACCATCGAGGAGCGCACCGCGTTTGGCCGGCGCGTCAAGGCGGGTCGCTTCGTGCCGCTCGACGAGGACGCACTCACCGAGCTCTACGTCGCGACGCACGACACGTTGACCGCGGCCGGCTTCGAGCACTACGAGATCAGCTCCTACGCGCGACCCGGCCGGCGTGCGGTCCACAACTCGCTGTACTGGCGCGGTGCGCCGTTCCTCGGGCTCGGCGTCGGCGCCGCGTCGCTGTGGCTCGCACCCGATGGTGGCGGCGAGCGGGCGACCAACCCGCGGCGCGCGGCCGACTACCTGGCAGCGCCGGGGACACCGGCCGAGCTCGTCGCGATCGGACCCGCCGAGATGGCGGCCGACCGACTGTGGCTCGGGCTGCGCACGTCCGATGGCGTCGAGGAGGCGAGGTTGCCGGCAAAGATCACTGCGTTCCTCATCGACAGCGGGCTGGCCGAGCGGCGCGGCGAACGGATCTCCCCGACTCTCCGGGGCTTTCTGATGGCTGATCGGATCGCGGCGCGCATCGTGCAGGCGTTGTAAGCTCCAAACGACTCGCCATGCCCGACAACGACCTCACCAGACGCGCGCAGAAGATCTTGCACGCGGTCGTCACCGAGTACCTGCACGGCGGCGAGGCAGTCGGCTCGCGCACCGTGACGCGGCGCCACGATCTCGGGCTGTCGCCCGCGACCGTACGCAACGTGATGGCAGACCTCGAGGAGATGGGCCTGCTCGAGCAGCGCCACACGTCGGCGGGGCGCGTGCCGACGGCGTCGGGACTGCGCTTCTTCATCGACAGCTTGCTCAAGCTACGCGGCCTGACGCCGCGCGAGAAGGACGACATCCGCGAGCGCGTGATCGCGCCATCGCCCGACGAGGTCGTGCAGCGGGCATCGCGGCTGCTCTCGGATCTCACCCACCACGCGGCCGTGATCCTCGCGCCCGATCCCGATCAGCAGCGGCTCGAGCGCATCGAGTTCATCCCGCTGCGCGACGGCAAGCTGATCGCCGTGCTGGTGACGGCCGACGGCCGGATCGAGAACCGGCTCCTGCTCGAGGACATCGACGCGACCCGGCTCGACCGCATCCACAACTATCTCAACCAGCTCCTGTCTGGCATGACGATCGACGAGGTCCGCGATCGCGTGATCCGCGAGATCGCCGTGGACAAGAACCGCTACGACGAGGCGGTCGCGACCGCGTTGCGGCTCGGCCACGCGGTGTTCGTGTCGCCGCGGGAGCGGCTGGCCGAGGTGGTGGTCGCCGGTCAGGCGAACCTCGTCGACGATGTCCAGCCCGACCGCATCCGCGATCTGCTGCGCACGCTCGAGGACAAGGAGACGCTCGTGCGCCTGCTCGATCGCACGCGCCAGGCGGAAGGGCTCCAGGTGTTCCTCGGCGCCGAGACCGCGATGCAGGCGCTCTCGGGTAGCTCGGTCGTCGCGATGCCGTACGGTCCGGAGGAGACGCCGATCGGCGCGCTCGCGGTGATCGGCCCGATGCGGATGAACTACGGCAAGGTGATGTCCGTGGTGGACTTCACGGCCGATACCGTGAGCCAGCTCCTGGCGGACCTGGCACGTGGCGGCAACTCGTAAGTAAAGGTATGTTCCGCCGCGATGAGCGGAGAGCCTACCCAGGACGAACCCAAGCAAGCCGTAGAGGAGGGTTCCTCGAACGACGGTGGCGTGATCCCGGTCGAGGTCGAGGCGCCCGAGGCACCGGCGCCCGAGGCGGTCGCGGTCGACCCGATCAAGCAGCTCGAGGAGAAGCTGGCGGCGGCCGAGAAGGAAAAGAAGGACAACTGGGACCGGTACCTGCGCGCCGCCGCGGACCTCGAGAACACGCGCAAGCGCCAGAAGCGCGAGCTCGAGGACGCGAAGTTCGACACCAAGAACAAGGTGCTCAAGGAGATGCTGCCGGTCGTCGACAACCTCGAGCGCGCGATCGAGCACGCGGGTGGCGGCGACGATCCCGTGCTCAAGGCGATCGTCGATGGCGTGCAGCTCGTGCTGCGCCAGTTCATGACGGCGTTCGAGCGGCTCGACATCGCGATCGTCGATGCGATGGGGCAGCCGTTCGATCCGAACATCCACGAGGCGATCTCGCAGCAGGAGAGTGACGAGCCCGCGGGCACGATCGTCCAGGTGCTCCAGCGCGGGTACCGCACCGGCGATCGATTGCTGCGTCCGGCGCTCGTCGTCGTCGCGAAGGCGAAGGCCCAGGCCGAATAATGGGCCGCGTCGTCGGCATCGATCTCGGCACCACGAACTCGTGCGTCGCCTTGATGGACGGCGATCAGGCAGTGGTCATCGCCAACGCCGAGGGGACGCGCACCACGCCGTCCGTCGTCGGCTTCGCGCCGTCGGGCGAGCGGCTGGTCGGCCAGGCGGCGCGCCGGCAGGCGATGACGAACGCGGAGAACACGATCTACGCGGTCAAGCGGCTGATGGGGCGCAAGTTCGATGACCCGGAGGTCCAGCGCCACCTGCTGACCTGTCCGTACGAGGTCGTCGCG
>DAIRFU010000674.1:0-3931 GCA_036794935.1 Kofleriaceae bacterium
CAAAGTTGGCGGCATTGTTCGTTTGAACAACAACGACCTCGAGGACTGGCTGGGTCGCCAGCGCGAGCGCTCGATCCGCACGCCCTCGCCCGAGGACGTGGCTCTGCGCTTGATCGCCTGATCTGCTCGCGTGCTATAGAGCGCGCGGCATGACACGGCCTTTGTCGGAGTTGCGCGGTCCGGTCCGCGCGTTGTTCTCGGATGTCGATGGAACGATGACGACCGGCGACCGCATCGAGGCGGCCACCTACGCGGCGATCGAGCAACTGGGCGAGGCGGGGATCCCGGTGATCATGGTGACGGGCCGCCCCGCGGGGTTTGGCCAGGCGTTCATGAAGATGACGCCGGTCCTGGCGTGCGTGGCGGAGAACGGCGGGGTCATGTTCGTGCGCGAAGGGCGCAAGCTGGTCAAGTCGTACGGCGTGCCGGCGGCGAGCCTGCCGGAGTGGCGGCGGCGCATGAACGACGTCGCGGTCGACGTGATGTCGAAGGTGCCGGGCGCGCGGCTGTCCAGTGACTCGAAGTACCGCGAAGTCGATCTCGCGATCGACTGGAACGAGGAGCAGTCGCTGTCGCGCGAGGACGCCGAGATGTGCGTCAAGCTGATCCGCAAGGCGGGCTTCGGGGCCGTGCGCTCGAGCGTCCACGTCAACTTCGGGCCCCCGCACTTCGACAAGCTCAGTGCGTGCCAGCAGATCGTCCGCCGCGTGCTCGGCGGCGACATCACGGATCTCGCGCCGTACGTGTACGTGGGCGACGCGCTCAACGACGCGCCGATGTTCGCCGGGTTCCCGACCAGTGTCGGCGTCGCGAACGTGCGCACGTGGTGGGACGAGCTGGCGCACAAGCCGGCATTCATCACCGAGCGCCCCGAGGGCTCGGGGCTGCGCGAGCTCGTCGCGCACGTCCTGGCGCTGTAGCGTTAGCGCGTACGCGCCGCCGCGCCGCCGCGCGGGGACGCTATAGTGCCGGCAATGGCCCGCCTCGACGTGTTCGCCGCCGCGCTGCGTGCGCTCGACGCCGGGCGCGGGGTCGCGATCGCGGCGGTGACCGGGGCGAGCGGCTCGACGCCGCGGCACCTCGGCGCGCGCATGCTGGTCGCCGCCGACGGCGAGCAGTGGGGCACGGTCGGAGGCGGCCGCATCGAGGCGCTCGTCGTCGCGGCCGCGCGGGAGGTCGCCGCCGGGGCGCCACCCCGCGTCGTTCGCCAGCACCTGGTCCGCGATCTCGCGATGTGCTGCGGCGGCTCGATGGAGGTCGCGATCACGCCCGCCGCGCCGTCGCGCGACGCGATCGCGAGGCTCGCCGGATCGCGCCGCCCGCTCGTGCTGGTCACCCCGCTCGAGGGCGCTCCCCTGGCCGTGCGCGAGCCAGCCGCCGGCGATCCGCGCGCGCACCAGCCGGTGGTGCAGGGCGGTGCGCTCGTCGAGCGGCTCGGTGCCGCCGAGCGCGCGATCGTGTTCGGGCTCGGTCACGTCGCGCGCGCGCTCGGGCCGCATCTCGCCCAGCTCGGTTTCCAGGTCGTCGTGTGCGACGACGGCGAGACCGGCGCGACCGACGCCGCGCCGCCGTGGGCCGACCGGGTGATCGACTCGTTCGACGCGGCCGAGGTCGAGCGCGAGGTCGGCGGCTTCTCCGCCGATGACTACGTGCTGATCGTGACGCGCGACCACGCGATCGATCAGAAGCTGCTCGAGCAGCTCATCGGCCACGACGAGATCGGCTATCTGGGCATGATCGGCAGTCGCGGCAAGATCGGCCGGTTCAAGAAGCGGCTCGAGGCGAAGGGCGTCCTCGACGACAGCGAGCAGGCGCAGCAGCGCTGGGCTCGGCTGCGTGCACCGATCGGCCTCGACGTCGGCGCCGAGACTCCCGAGGAGATCGCGATCGCGATCGCGGCCGAGCTCGTCGCGTGCCGGCGGCGCGGCTCGCCGGGCGCGGGCGACTGGCGTCCGGCGAAGGGCAGGGGCGGGGACCTGCCGCGAGGCGCGGCACCGGCGGGTGACGGCGGCCGGCCGGCCGGCGAAGGATCGACGTGAAGCTCGCCGCGGTGATCCTGGCGGCAGGCGCGGGCACGCGGCTCGGCGGGGTCGCGAAGGCGCTGCTGCGGGGTCGCGACGGCCACACGTTCCTCGCGCGGATCCTCGAGAGCGCGCGCGAGGCCGGCATCGAGTATCCGATCGTCGTCACGGGGCCGCCGTTCGCGGCCGAGGTCCGCAGCGCGGTCGACGAGCTCGGCGCGACGAGCGTCCTCAACCCGGCTCCGGAGCGCGGGATGGCGAGCTCGGTCGCGGTCGGCTTCGGTCAGCTGCTCGAGGCGGCGCCGGCGGCTGCCGTCGATGCCGCGTTTCTGTGGCCGGTCGATCATCCATCGGTGCGGCCGGCGACGCTGCGCGCACTGTGCGACGCGCTCGCCGGTCACGATGCGGCGAGGCCGACGTTCGCGAAACGCGGCGGGCACCCGCCGCTCGTCGCACGCGGCGTGTTCGCGCGGCTCGCCGCCTGCGCGGATGCCGCCGGTGGCGCGCGCAGCGTGCTCGCGGCCGCGGACACCGTCGACGTCGTGGTCGACGATCCGGGCTGCGTGCGCGACGTCGACACCCCGCTCGATCTGGAGGCCGTGTGAGGCGCATGCTGCTCGCGCTGGCGCTCGCCGCCGGCTGTCAGCATGGCGCACCGAAGGCGACTGCCGCCGGCGACCAGACGGTGATCACCGACTCCGATCTGGAGCGCCGGCAGCGGCTGATCGCCGAGCTGCAGGACGAGATCCTCGCGTCGTACGAGCGCGACGAGCTCCCCGAGGTCGAGACCCAGATGGTCTCGCCCGAGATCGGGCCGGCGCGGATCGGCGTGGGGCCGGGCGACGTGCTCTATGGCGACGACGTCCGGCGCATGGCGTGGAGCCGGTGGCCGCTGCAGCTCGAGCCCGGGACCGATACCGTCGTGCGCTCGAAGGCGCTGCAGATCCACCTCTCGCAGGACAAGCAGGTCAGCGCCGCGTGGATCTCCGACGAGGTGTCGTGGCGGATCACGATGTGCGGTCGCACCGCGGTGATCCCGCTGCGCCTGACGGCGCTGTACGCCCACGACGGTGATCGCTGGGTCCAGGTGTTCGAGCACCTGTCGTTCGGCCGGATGCCGATGCCGACCGCCGACGGCAAGCTACGTGGCGCGCCGATCCGCGAGGCGGTCGTCGATCGTGGCCTCTCCGACGATCTCTCTCGCGCGCTCAACGACCTGCTCTCCGCGCAGGCCAGCCGCGTGAAGCTCTCCGTCTCCGGCGGTGGTGGGGGCGATCCAACGCAGCCGGCGCCGACGTTTCTGCTCGGCCCCGATCCCGACGGCGAGTGGTCTGGCACCGGCGACGTCGAGACGATCCGGCTCGTCGACGGCAAGGTCACGCTCGACGAGCGACGCGTCGGCGTCGTCACCACCGGGCGCCCCGACAAGGCCACGATCGCCTACTGGGTCGGCAACCTGGTCGCCGATCTCGCGCGGCATCCGGGCACGCCGGCGAGCAAGGTCCTGTTGCGTGGCACGTTCGTGTTCGAGAAGCGCGACGACCGCTGGGTCATCGTGCAGGGGCACATCTCGCAGCCGATCGACGACATCGATCTCGCGCAGTACGTCTACGGCACCGCGCTGATCCGCGACAAGCCGCTCGAGATCACGTGCGAGGATGGCAGCCGCGCGCGGCCTGCGCGCTGATCACGCCTCGAGCTCGGCGCGCGGCTCGCCGGCGGGCAGCTGGTACCCGGTGACGTGAGGATCGAGCAGGTACGTATCGGTGACCCGCTTCTTCTTGAACCAGGGCCGCATCGATTTGGCTCTCGCCTTCGCAGCCGCGGCTTCGGCGTTCGCTTCGGCGCGCGCTCGTTTGGGGTCGATGTCGCTCATAGGCGGGAAGGTAGGGCACTTCCGGCTCGGCGGC
>DAIRFU010000675.1:0-3923 GCA_036794935.1 Kofleriaceae bacterium
TCTCGCTCAAGGACTACGGCGCCTTCATCGAGCTCGAGGAAGGCATCGAGGGTCTCGTCCACATCTCCGAGATGTCCTGGACGCGTCGCGTGAAGCACCCGTCGAAGATGGTCGCCGTGGGCGACATGGTCGAGGCGGTCGTGCTCGACGTCGACGTCAAGCAGAACCGCATCTCGCTCGGCATGAAGCAGCTCGAGCCGAACCCGTACGAGCAGCTCACCGAGAAGTACCCGCCGGGTACCGTGGTGAAGGGCCACGTCCGCAACATCGCGGACTTCGGCATCTTCGTCGAGATCGAGGAAGGCATCGACGGCCTCGTTCACATCAGCGACATGAGCTGGACCCAGCGCGTGAAGCACCCCTCGGAGCTGTTCCAGAAGGGTGACGAGGTCGAGGCGGTCCTCCTCAACATCGACACCGGCGACGGTGACAAGCCGAAGATCAGCCTCGGCATCAAGCAGCTCGTCCAGGACCCGTGGGATCGCATCCCGAGCGAGTACCCGGCGGGCAAGGTCGTCGACGGCAAGATCCTCAAGGTCCTCGACTTCGGCGCGTTCGTCGAGCTCGAGAAGGGCGTCGAGGGCCTGGTCCACGTCTCCGAGATCAGCGAGGAGCACGTCGAGGATCCGCGCACCGTCCTGCAGCCGGGCCAGGCCGTGAAGGTCCAGGTCCTCCACGCGGACGGCGCCGAGCGCAAGATCGGCCTGTCGATCAAGGGCGCGAACCGCGCCAAGGATGCGGCGGAAGCGCAGGGCTTCAACTCCAGCAACGCTGGTGGCGCGACGCTCGGCGACAAGTTCCGCGGCAAGCTCGACAAGCTGAAGAGCGGCGCCAAGGACGTTCAGTAGCAAGATCGCTTGCCCATTTCGGCGGCCTCACACGTTGAATAGACGTGATGAGGCCGTTGCTGTTTGTAGCGCTCGGCGGCTGCGTGCTGCTGCCGAGGAGCCTTACGCCGCCCGACAACCGCGAGACCACGGTCGCGCTGTTGACGGGCAGCCTCGGGCACCCGATGGATGGCATCGCGCGCCATCCGTGGTTCGCGGTCCGCATGAAGGGCGAGACCGAGTGGCAGGTCTACGAGGTCGGCGGCAGCGGGCCCGAGGCCGATCCGTTCCGCAAGCACACGCCGTATCTGAACCCGATCCTCCACGAGGTCTGGCGCGGCGCGGAGGGCGAGCGCGCGGCGGCGTGCGTGAAGCGCGTCGGTCCCGAGGTCAAGCGCTACATCGAGGACCACTACGTCTTCTACCCGGGGCCAAACAGCAACACGTTCGGCGACGTCGTGCTGCGGCGCTGCAAGCTCTCCGCGAGCTTGCCGTCGACGTCCGTCGGCAAGGACTGGCGCGGCATGATCGGCGCCGGCGTGACGAGCGAGCGCACCGGGGTCCAGATCGAGACGCCCATCGTCGGCCTCAAGCTCGGGCTCAAGGAGGGCGTCGAGGTCCACGTGATCGGCCTGTCGTTCGGCATCGACCTGTGGCCGCCCGCGATCATCTTGCCGCTCGGCCCCGGCCGGCTGGGGTTCGCGGACCGATGAGGGCGCTCGTGATCGCGGCCGCCGTGTCGGTCGCACTGCTCGGCGCGCGGCGGGCGGATGCGCGACCGGATCTCGACGGCGGCGCGCAGCTCCACTACGAGCTGTCGGGCCTGCACGATCTCGACCACGACGCGATGGCCATCCCCGAGGCGCGCGATGTCGTGCTCGCCGGCGCGCGGCTGCACGGCTTCATCGGCAATCGCTGGCTCGGCTATCACGTCGGCCTCGATCTCGCCGCCGGCGGTACGCTGCGCCGCGGCGGCTTCGCCTACGACGTCGCGCTGTTTCCGATCGGCGTCGCGCTGCGCTTCGCCGAGACGTCGTTCCTCACGCTCGGCGTCGGGGTCGGCGCGAGCGGCGCGACCGGGACGATCGACGATGCCGCGACGTTCCCGGTCGAGGCACGCTTCGAGCTCGGCCGCGGTATCCGCGTGCTCGGGCGGGCGCGCGCCGTGTTCGTCGCCGGAGCCGACGGCCGCCAGGATGGCGCGCGGTTCGCCGACGAGCTCGAGGCGATGCTCGCGCTGCGCCTCGGCCACGCGTACACCGACTGGGGCTTTCCGACCGGCAACGGCTACTTCATCGGCGTGACGTATCGCGAGGCGCTCGGCGCGAAGTTTGCCGGCGCGGTGATCGGATACTCGATCGACATGGGGTCGCCGCGCGCTCCGATTCAGCGCGCGTCGTCGTGCGAGTACTGCGAGTAGTCTAGTATCCTGGGGGCGTGATCCGGTGGCTGCGGTTCGTCGCGACGGCGACCATCATCCTGTCGATGATCGGGCTCGGCGTCATCACCGGACTGTTCCTGGTCGCGAACGCGGGCTGGATCCCGGTCACGATCCCGCCGTGGCTCACCGGGCTGTTCGGTGACAAGCCGCACGATGTCTGGTTTCCGGCGCTGATCGCCGGCTGGCTCGCCGCCGCGATCCTGCTCGCCGCGCTCGTGCTGTGGAGCATGTTCTACGTGTGGCGGCGCCGCGCGTACGAGTCGCTGATCGACCGGCTCGAGCGCGAGCTCGCGAAGCTGCGCAACCTGCCGTTCACCGAGCCCGCGCCGCTCGAGGATCTGCCCGAGATGCCGAGCGCGGCCGCCGCTCGAGTGATGAACCAACCCGTGGATGACGAGGAGCTGGGGCCGGCGTAATGGGCGCCGCGATCGTCCTGCTGCTCGTCGGCTTCGGCTGCATGGCCGCCGGCGTGCTGATCGGCCGCTATTACGTGCCCGACGATCGCCAGCTCCGCCGCACCGCGCGCCACGCGCGCTCGTACATGAAGGCGCTGAGCTTCTTGATCGCGCGCGATCACGACACCGTCATCGACGAGCTGCGCACGGTCGTCGAGGAGAACGTCGAGGACGTCGAGCCGTACTTCGCGCTCGGCGCGCTGTTTCGCAGCCGCGGCGAGCACGAGCGCGCGATCCGGGTCCACCAGGCTCTCGCGCTGCGCGAGCGCGACAAGCGCAAGCTACGCCAGCGCGCGATGTACGAGCTCGGCCTCGACTTCCGCTCCGCGGGCATGCCGCGGCGGGCGACGCGCGCGATGGAGGAGGTGCTGCTCGAGGATCCAGGTCACGAGGGCGGGCTGCGCGCGCTCGCGTCGCTCTACGAGGAGCAGGCCCGCTTCAACGAGGCGGCGGGCCTGTGGCAGCGACTCGGCCGGCGTCGCAACGAGGACACGAGCGCGCGCGAGCATCACCTGCTCGTCGCCGCCGCGCAGTCCGCGCTCGCGCGCGACGACCGCGAGTCGGCCAAGCACCTGCTCAAGCAAGCGCAGAAGCTCCAGGAGAGCCCGCACTTCTTCGCGGCCGCGGCCGAGCTCGCGGCGGTGCGTGGCAATCACGCCGGCGCCAAGGAGCGGCTCAAGCAGGCGCTCGTCGCCGACCCCGCACTCGCTCCGCACCTGTTGCCCGGCCTCATCGCCGCGGAGGAGAACCTCACCGACGCGCGGCCGCGCGGCGGCAAGCACGACGACCTCGAGGAGGACGAGGCACGGCCGTCCTCGCCCGCGCTCGAGCCAGGCGCGACGGGCCTGCTCGCGGCGGGCAGCGCAGGCGAAGCCGCCGCCGAGCCCGTCGGTACGCCGATCACCTCCGACGAGGCGTCGGTGGTCGTCGGCACGATCGTCACCGAGAAGCCGGCGGAGGCTGCGCTGACGCGGACCGCGCCCGCCGCTCCGGCGCCGCGGGCCTCGAGCACGCTGCCGGCCGGTGTGCCGCTCGTGCCCGACGCGCGACCGGTCGGCACGGTCACCGACCGCGTGCTCGCCGTGCTCGCCGAGATCGAGGCGCAGACCGGGCCCCGGCTCGAGCTGGCGTTGATCCGTGCGCAGCTCGCGGCGACGTCGCGCGGCGGGACCGCCGAGGATGAAGCGCTCGCGCGCGAGC
>DAIRFU010000676.1:0-3921 GCA_036794935.1 Kofleriaceae bacterium
CATCGGCAAGTACCTGCCCGAGGGCATGCTGGGCGTCGCGGTCACCGGCCTTCGCCTCGCACGCCCGGGCTCCGCATCGGTGATCGAGGCGTCCCGCGAGCTGTCCGATACGCTGCCATGACGCACACCCTGCCGTCCCCTTGGGGGCGCAGCGCCATCAGCCTCGTTACAATTTACAGTCTCTGCTGACTGTTTCCGCCAGACGCGGTACAGCTTGGGCCATGGACTTCGCCCTCGATGACGATCAACAGCTGATCGTCGACACCGTGCGCCGGTTCGCGGATCGCGACCTGCGTACCTGGTCCGCCGACGCCGATCGCGCCGGCGCCCCGCCCGATCGCCTGGCGCACGTCGCGGGCGAGCTCGGGTTCTTCGTCGACGCGGTGCCCGCCGAGCACGACGGCCTGCTCGAGGGGCCGTTCTCGCACGCGACGCGCGCGTTGCGCGGCTTCGAGCTCGGCCGCGGCTGCGCCGGACTCGCGGCGCTGCTCGAGACGAACGTCGAGCCGGCACTCGCGGTCGCGAGGTGGGGCAGCGCCGCCGCGAAGCAGGCGCTGTTCGGCTCGATCGCCTCGGGCGGGCTCGCCGCGCTCGCGCACGATAGCCGCGGCACGCTCGAGATCGCGGACGCAGGCGGCGAGCTGCGCGTGAGCGGCAAGCTCGGCCCGGTGCCGGCACTCGCGGATGCGAGCCACGTGCTCGTGGTCGCACCGAGAGTGGAGCGCGGCGGACCTGCGCCGGCGCGCGACGAGACCGTGGTCTTCCTCGTCGCGACCGACGGCATGAAGCGCGACGCGATCACGCCGTCGGGCTGGCGCGCCGCGAAGTGGGCCACCGCGCAGCTCGATGGCCACCGCGTGCCGGCGGACTTCGTGCTCGCCCGCGGCGGCGATGCCGGCGCACAGATCCTCGCGTGGGCGCGCGTGTCGCTCGCGGCGCGTGCCGCCGGCGTGGCGACCGCCGCGATGGAGTACGCCGAGGCATACGCGAAGGAGCGCGTGCAGTTCGGCCAGCCGATCGGCAAGTTCGAGTCGCTGATCCGGCTGCGCGACGACGCCGAGACCGGCGCGATCGCGGCGCGGCAGCTCGCGCTGTATGCGGCGTGGGCCCTCGATCGCGACCAGCCGCGCGCCCTGGATCTGGCGAGCCGGGCCCGCGTGCTCGCCGGGGATGTGGTCGCGCGCGCGACGATCGATGCGGTGCAGATCTTCGGCGGCTACGGGTTCGTCAACGACTATCCGGTCGAGAAGCTGATGCGCGATGCGCGCGCGTTCGAGGCGCTGCATGGTGACGAGCGATTCGGCCGCGTGCTCGCGCAGAAAGTGGTGGCCTGACATGGATCTCTTTCACGACAGCCCCCTGTTCCAGGGCGTGCGCCAGATGCTCGGCGCGTTCGTCAAGCAAGCGGTGCGACCGATCGCGATCAAGCACGATCAGGAAGAGTCGATGCCGTGGGACCTGATGAAGCAGGCCCAGACGCTCGGCCTCACCCAGACCGCGGTCGTCGACAGCCGCAAGAAGCTGACCGGCATCGATGAAGATCCGGATCCGAAGAAGCCCAAGAGCCAGGCCCGGCTCGCGGTCGTGGGCTCGGAGGAGCTCGCCTACGGCTGCGCCGGCATCACGCTCGCGATCGGCGGCTCGGGGCTCGCCGCGACGCCGGTCGCGCGCATGGGGACCGAGGAGCAGAAGCAGGAGTTCCGCACGCTGCTGAGCGGCCTCGACGACAAGGGCCACATCAAGGTCGCCGCGATGGCGCTCTCGGAGCCGGCCACCGGATCGGACATCTCCGGTCTCAAGACCACGGCGCGGCGCGACGGCAACCACTGGGTGATCCGCGGCAGCAAGCAGTGGATCACGAACGGCCAGTCGGCGGCGGTGTACGTGGTGTGGGCACAGACGGAAGCGGCGGCCGGCCGGGCCGGCGTGCGCGGCTTCATCGTGCCGCGCGCCACGCCCGGGCTGGTGCCGGGCAAGAAGGAGACGAAGCTCGGCATCCGGGCGTCGGAGACCGCGCAGGTCCACTTCGAGGACGTCCGCGTGCACGAGGACATGGTGCTCGGGGTCGGCAGTGCCGCGGCCAGCGGCGGCTCCGCGGGCGGGCTCGCCGACACCAAGAAGATGCTCGACTCGACGCGGCCCGTCGTCGGCGCACAGGCCGTCGGCATCGCGCGCGCCGCGTACGACTTCCTGCTCGAGCGCGTGCAGGGCGGCTCGCTGCACGGCACGCCGATGGCGAGTCACCAGCACATCATGTTCGAGCTCGCCGAGATGCTGATGGAGATCACCGCGTCACGGCTGCTCGTCCACCGCGCCGCCTGGCTGGCGGACCATCACCAGGACAACGTCGCCGAGGCGTCGATGGCCAAGGCACACGGCGCGCGCACCGCGCAGGCGGTGACCACGCGGGCGATGGTGCTGCTCGGCGACGAGGCACTCGAGCCCGGCCACCCGGTCGAGAAGTGGTATCGCGACGCGAAGATCTACGACATCTTCGAGGGCACCGGGCAGATCCAGCGCCGGATCATCGCCAAGCACCTGACCGGCCAGAACCCGACCTAGGTCGACATCCCGTCCTTACCCCGCCGCACATTAGAGTTGCGGCGCAGACTGGGTTATTTTGGACTGACGGATGGCAATCGCGCTGGGCATCGATCTGGGGACGACGAACTCGTGCGCGGCCGTCGCGACGCCAACCGGCGTCGAGTTCATCCTCGGTCAGCGCGCCGAGCGCGTGCATCCCTCGGTGGTCGCGTTCCCCGCGACCGGCGGCGTGGTGGTCGGCGCCGACGCGAAGCGGTTCCGGCTCACCGAGCCGCAGCACGTGATCCACTCGGCGAAGCGCTTCATCGGCCAGAACATCCGCGCCCCGCTGGTCCAGCTCGCGCTGACCGGCATCCGCTACAAGGTCACCGAGGGCCCGAACCAGCAGCCGATCGTCGTCGTCCGCGATCGCCGGATGACGATGCCCGAGATCAGCTCGCACGTGCTGCTCCACCTCAAGCGCTGCGCGGAGCGGCAGCTCGGCGAGTCGGTCAACGATGCGGTGGTCACGGTGCCGGCGAACTTCACGGACGCCCAGCGCCAGGCGACGAAGGAGGCCGGCCGTCTCGCCGGGCTCAACGTGATGCGGCTGATCAACGAGCCGACGGCGGCCGCGCTCGCGTACGGCTTCGGGCGCAACCAGGATCAGCTGATCTGCGTGTTCGACTTCGGCGGCGGCACGTTCGACGTCAGCGTCCTGCGCATCAACGGTGAGGTGTTCGAGGTCCTCGCCTCGGATGGCGACTACTTCCTCGGCGGCGACGATCTCGATCGCGCGCTCGCCGAGGTGCTCGCCGCCGAGTGCACGCGCACACTGCACTTCGATCCGCGCCAGCAGCCCGTGCTGATGATGAAGCTGATGATGGGCGCGGAGGCGATCAAGTGTCACCTCTCCGACAACGACGCGGCGGAGGGCGAGATCGACGGTATCGATCTGCCGGACGGCACCACCGGCTCGTTGCCGTTCGCGCTGACCCGCAAGCAGTTCGAGGAGCTGATCGCGGGCTACGTCAACCGCACGATCGAGGTCACCAAGCAGGTGATCGCGCAGGCCGGCCTGCTGCCCACCGACATCAGCGACGTGCTCTGCGTCGACGGCTCGACGCGGATCCCGACGGTGCGCCAGCGGCTCGCCGACACGTTCCACAAGGAGCCGAACATCAAGATCAACCCCGACGAGGTCGTCGCGCAGGGCGCCGCGATCCAGGCGGGCAGTCTGTCGGGCTCGATCATCGCGGGCAGCGGCATGGCTACGCGCGACGCGGTGATGACCGAGGCGCACTCGCCGCTGCTCTACGGAGGCGCGTCGATCCCGAAGGGGCCGCTCGCCCGCCCGGTGCTGCTCGACGTCAACCCGTCGACGCTGTCGATCCAGAC
>DAIRFU010000106.1:0-13930 GCA_036794935.1 Kofleriaceae bacterium
GCGGCGCGGCACGCAGCTTCGATCCAGCCGCCGACGAGGGTGCTCGCCTCACGCGCGAGCATGACGACCGCGAGGAGGGCGGCGCTGCACGCGGCGGCCCCGACGACGAGCGGGCTCGCCGCGGTCACGCCCGCGGCACGCGCGAGCGCGAGCCTGCGCGGCGACGGCGGGAACGGGCGACGCTCCGTCATATGTCCGACGGCGATGGTAGTGTGACCGCGCGATGGCGTCTGCAAGCAGCGTACACGGCGGGATCTCACCCGCACCGAGCGCGCTCGCAGATCCCGATCCTGCCGGGGCCGTGAGCACGGCCGGCAGCGCGTGGCCCGGCACGATCGCCGAGGTCGTGGTCACGCTGCCGGTCGCGGGCCGCTTCCACTACCTGGTGCCGGACTCGCTGGCGGCGCGGGCCCGCGTGGGCGCGCGCGTGCTCGTGCGCTTCGGCGGGCGCAAGGTCACGGGGGTCATCGTGCCGTCGGCGACGCGGCCACCCGTCGGGGTGAAGCTCGTGCCGGTCAGCGATGTGCTCGACGAGCAGCCGTCGCTGTCGCCCGAGCTCGTCGACCTGTGTCTGTGGGTCGCCGATTATTACGAGGCGCCGCCCGGCGAGGCGATCAAGGCGGCGCTGCCCGCCGGTAGCGGCATCGGCGCGCGCACCGTGTTCGTGCTCACCGCGGCGGGACGCGAGAGCGGCGCCGCGCTGCCACCGAAGCAGCAGGCGCTGCTCGCGCGGCTCGCGAGCGGGCCCTTGCCTGCATCGGGTCACCCGGAGGCCACGCGGCGCAACCTCGAGGCGTTACGCGCGCGTGGGTTCGTCGAGGAGGTCGAGCAGCGCGCGGCGGCCCGGGCGCGGCTCCGGCGCGAGCGGATCGCGACGCTCGCCGACGGCGTCGACGTGACGAGTGCGCGCGCCGAGCTTTCGCGCGCGCCGAAGAAGCTCGCGGCGCTCGAGGCGCTCGTCGAGGCGGGCGGTACGCTGACGGTCAGCGCGCTCAACAAGCTGACCGCCGGCGTCGCGGCGCAGCTCGCGAAGGCCGGGCTCGTGGCGATCACGGAGCGCGAGCAGTCACTCGCCGCGGCCGAGGTCGGCAGCGCCATGCACGTGAGCCCGCCGCACGAGTTGACGCCGGAGCAGGCGGTGGCAGTCGCGGCGATCACGGCCGCGATGGCGGGCCATGCACCGCCGGCTGTCCCGAGCGAGCAGCCGCGCGAGGCCGCCGCGCCCTCGCCGAGCGAGGTGCCGCGCGCCGTCGCCGCGCCCTCGCCGAGCGAGCAGCCGCGCGAGGCCGCCGCGTCACCGCCGCGCGAGCCGCCGCGCGAGCCCGCGTCATCGCCGAGCGAGCCCGCCGCCGCACCCGCGGCGTGGGCGCCGTTCCTGCTGCACGGTGTGACGGGCAGCGGCAAGACCGAGGTCTACCTGTGCGTGATCGCGCAGACGCTCGCCGCGGGCAAGACGGCACTCGTGCTCGTTCCGGAGATCTCGTTGACACCGCAGCTCGCGGCGCGGTTTCGCGCGCGCTTCGGCGACAAGGTGGCCATCCTTCACTCGGGGCTCACCGAGCAGGCACGGCTCGGCGAGTGGTCGCGCCTGCATCGCGGCGAGGCAGTGATCGCCGTCGGTGCGCGCTCGGCGGTGTTCGCGCCGCTGTCCCGGCTCGGCGTGATCGTCGTCGACGAGGAGCACGACGGCTCGTTCAAGCAGGACGAGGGCGTGCGCTATCACGCGCGCGACGTCGCGCTCGTCCGCGCGCAGCGCGCCGGCGCGGTGTGCGTGCTCGGGTCGGCGACGCCGAGTCTCGAGAGTCACGCGCACGCGGTCGGGCTCGGCCCGGCGCGGCCGGACGGCACACCGGCGCGGGCGACCTATCGCCGGCTCGTGCTCACCGAGCGACCGACGGCACGGCCGATGCCGGAGGTCCAGATCGTCGATCTGCGCACGCACCTGCCGGACGGTGACGCGTTTCTGTCGGCGCCACTGCGCGTGGCGATCGGCGAGACGCTCGCGCGCGGCGACCAGACGATCCTGTTCCTCAACCGGCGCGGGTTCTCGACGTTCGTGCTGTGTCGCGGCTGCGGTCACGCGTTCCGCTGCCCGCACTGCTCGGTGTCGCTCACGTATCACCGGCACAGCGATCGGCTGAGCTGTCACTACTGCGGGTTTCAGCAGCGCGTGCCCCAGGCCTGCCCGAGCTGTGGCGGCAAGGATACGATCGTGCGCAAGGGGCTCGGCACCGAGAAGGTCGCCGAGGCGGTCGCCGCGGAGTTTCCGCGTGCGCGGGTGGCGCGGCTCGATCGCGACGTCGCGAGCGGCGCGAAGATCGAGGCCGTGCTGTCGCGGGTCGCGCGCCGAGAGGTCGACGTGCTGGTCGGCACGCAGATGGTGACGAAGGGCCACGACTTCCCGGGCGTGACGCTGGTCGGCGTCCTGTGCGCCGATACCGGCCTCAACGTCCCCGACTTTCGCGCCTCGGAGCGCACGTTTCAGCTGCTCGCCCAGGTCGCCGGCCGGGCCGGGCGCGGTGACCGGCCCGGGCGCGTGATCGTCCAGACGTACCGGCCGGCGTCGGCCGCGGTGACCTGCGCCGCGGCGCACGACTACGAGAGTTTCTTTGCCGCCGAGTCGGCCGAGCGTGCCGAGCTGATGTACCCGCCGCACGGCCGGCTGATCGCGGTGCGCATCGACGGTCCGGACGCGGCGGAGGTCGCTCAGGTCGCGCAGCGGCTGGCCGAGCTCGCCGAGGCCGCGGCGCGCCACCCTGACAATGCCGGTCGCGTCGAGGTCCGCGGCGCCGTCCCGGCACCGATCGAGCGGCTGCGCACCCGCACGCGCTGGCAGATCTGGCTGCGCGGGAGCGAGCGGGGGCCGCTGCGCAGGGTGGCGCGCTCGCTGCTCGCACTCGAGGTGCCGAGCCGGGTGCGCGTCGCGCTCGACGTCGATCCGCTATCGACGCTGTAGGCGCGCCCGGGGGCCGGCGATCCGCGGGCCGCAGTCGTGCGATACTCCTCGTTCGTCGAGGGACTTCCGTGGCCTCATCGTCATCGCCTTGCGTTCTCGTCGTCGCCGATCCGGGACGGGTCGGCGAGCTGGCGGATGCTCTGCGCGAACCACTGCCGCAGGGCGCCGTCGAGGTGGTGGTCAGCTCGGGCGGGGACGACACGATCGAGCTGTTCGAGGCACGCCGGCCGCGCATCGTGGTGCTGACGGCGAGCCTCGAGGTCGGCGACGCGAAGTCGCTGATCGAGGTGCTGCGCGAGCTCGTGCCGCGCGAGGAGGTGGGGATGATCCTCGTCGGCGACGACGAGACCGGCCCGGTGCGCAACGCGCTCGACGCGATCGACATGAAGCCGGATCGCTTCGTCGGTCGTCCACTGTCGGTGAAGGCGCTGCGCTTCGCCGTCGGCAACGCGCTCGATACGATCGCGCGCGCGCTCGGCGAGGAGTCCGCGGACCGCGCGAACGACGCGGCGGAGCCGGCCGTCGATGGTGGCGACGGCGCGGCGGATGCGGCGATGGGCCCCGCCGAGCCGCGCACGAGCACGCCGGTGCGTGGCAGCGGCGCGACCGAGCCGAGGCGCAGCATCTCGCCGACCGCCGACCTCACGGCGGATGCGGCCGCGCTGGGCGAGCAGCCTGGGATCCCGCGCGTATCGACGGCGCAGCGGGGCAGCGGACCCCTGCCGCTCGCGGGCGACGCGCCGTTCGTCCATGCGGCGGCGGCGCCGCGGTTCTCGTCGCCGGTCGAGACCGGCGATGTGCCGACAGTGGTGCCGCGCGCGGGCTCGCGCCCCGTCGCGCCGACCAACGGCGATGCCAAGGATCCCGCGGTCGGCCGGGCGCCGACCGATCGCGGGACCGGCATCACGATGAAGACGGCGAGCGATCCGGCGATCCCGAACGATCCGCAGCCGATGCGAGCGGCGCTGCGCGCGCGCTGGGAAGCGCTCGCCGACTCGATCGGCGGCGAGCTCGACGAGGACGAGCTCGAGGAAGAGACCGCCGAGCACACGCCCGCGGCGCCCGCCATCGAGATCGGTGCGCGCAAGAAGGGCTCGACGAACCCCGACTTCATGCCGGTGCCGCCGATGGAGCCGTGGCGACCGGGGACCGCGCCGGAGCTGCCGGAGCTGCCGGGGCTGCCGGGGCTGCCGGGGCTGCACGAGCAGCCGGCGGTCGCGCCGCAGCGCGAGCCGACGCTGATCTTGCATGACGAGCCGCCGGTGCGGCCATCGCCGTCGACGACGCCGGTAGCGGCGATCGCGGCACCACCGGCGGCGCCCCCCGGGCCCGCCGCCGAGCCGGCTCGCCAGGAGCGCTGGTCGCAGCCGGTGCTGCTCTCCGAGCTGATCGACCGCAGCCGCGACTCGAGCCGCGAGCTGCTCGCGCACGTGAGCGGTTCGGAGGACCTCAGCGGGTTCGACGAGCTCGATGACGATCTCATCCTCGGTCACCCGGCACACACGCCGCCGCCGCACGTGCTGCGCGGCGACCACCTCGAGCCGCTGGACGACTTCGTCGAGGTCGATGCGCGCCCATCGAGCCGCGACGGGGGCGCCGAGCGACCGGCCGAGCCGCCGGCGCGGCCGAGCGAGGACCGCATCGGCGGCCGCGACTTCGCGCGCCAGCTGCGCGCCAAGATGTCGATGATGGCGCAGCGGCTGTTCCAGAGCGGCAGCCAGACCTCGCCCGCGTCCGTCGATGTTCGCCCGCGCCACGATCACCACACCGAGATCGATCTCGCCGCACTCGGCGAGGAGCCGGCGCTCAGCGGCGGCGTCACCGAGATCGTGCGATCGATGCAGACCGAGCCGGTGCAGGTCACGACGTCGCCCGGTACGTGGGACACCCAGGTGCGCGAGCGCGGGCTACCCGACTCCGGCGAGATCGTGCGCGGGGTCTCGGATACCGCGATGATCCTGGCGCGGATGTTCGCGATCGCGTTCACCGGGCGCGTCGGCTTTCGCCGCGACGAGGTCGAGAAGGTCGTCTACTTCGATCAGGGGCGGCCGGTGTTCGCGTCGTCGAACGAGCCGGGCGATCGGATGGGCGAGCTGCTCGTCCGCGAAGGCAAGATCACGGCGTCCCAGTACGAGCGCTGCCAGGTCGTCGTCGCGGAGTCCGGCCGGCGCATGGGCGAGATCCTCGTCGACTTCGGCTACCTGAAGCGTCGCGAGCTGCTGCCGGCGGTGCGCCGCCACGTCGAGGATATCGTGTACTCGCTGTTCGGCTGGGACCACGGCCACTACCACGTGACCGCGGATCCGACCGCATCCGCGGAGCGGATCCGGCTGTCGCGTCACCCGGCCTCGCTCGTGCTCGAGGGGATCCGACGCAAGCAGGATCGCAGCACGCTCGAGCGGCTACTCGGCCCGCCATCGACGGTGATCGAGGTCGCCGATCGCGAGCGGCTCGGCGGCATCCTCGACACCGGGGACCTCGCGGGCGAGGAGCGTGCTGCCCTCGCCGCGTTCGATGGTCAGGCCGACCTCGCCCAGGTCGCGCGCGCGACCGGCAGCGACATCGCCGACGTGCTGCCGCTCGCGTGGGGCCTGTGCGTGCTCGGCCTGGCGACCGCGCGCCGCGCCGAGAGCGAGCTCGAGGAGTCGACGGCGCTGGTCGGCGAGACCGACCTCGCGATCGATCGCGAGCGGGTGCGGGCGCGCTGGCAGCTCGTCACCGAGGCGGATTACTTCGCGCTGCTCGGTGTCCGCCGCGACGCGACCGGATTCGAGATCCGGCGGGCGTACCAGGCAGCCCGCCGAGACTTCGCGCCCGACGGGTTCCCGACCGATCTGCGCCGCGAGCTGGCCCGCGAGCTCGAGGACATCGCGAGCGTGCTCGACGAGGCATTCCGCGTGTTGCGCGACGATCGCCTGCGCCAGACCTACTTGGCGAACCTGTTCGAGTAGTAGGCTCCGCGCGTGCGCGTCGTGTTCATGGGATCACCCGAGTTCGCCGTGCCGTGCCTGCGCGCGCTCGCCGGCGCGCACGAGGTGGCGCTCGTCGTGTCGCAGCCCGACAAGCCGGCCGGGCGGGGCGCGCAGCTCACCGCGCCGCCGGTCAAGCTCGCGGCGCTGGAGCTCGGGCTCGCGGTCTTGCAGCCGCGGTCGGCACGCACGGGCGAGCTCGAGCGCGCGCTGCACGAGTCCGAGGCCGAGCTCGCGGTCGTCGTCGCCTACGGCAAGATCTTGCCGCGCGCCGTGCTCGACGCGCTGCCGCGCGGCTGCATCAACGTGCACGCGTCGCTGCTGCCCAGGTACCGCGGGGCCGCGCCGGTCCAGTGGGCGGTGATCGACGGCGAGCCGGAGACCGGTGTCGCGATCATGCAGCTCGACGAGGGCATGGATACCGGGCCCGTGTATCTCGAGCGGCGCACCGCGATCGGTGCCGACGAGACCTCGGGCGAGCTGCTCGCGCGGCTCGCACCGATCGGCGCCGAGGCGTTGCTCGAGGCGGTGGACGCGATCGGCAGCGGGCGCGCGCACGCGCAGCCGCAGGATGCCGCCCGCGCGACGCACGCGCGGATGCTGACGAAGGCGGACGGCGCGATCGACTTCGCGCAGCCGGCTGCCGCGGTCGCCGCCCGGATCCGCGGCGTCGATCCGTGGCCGGGCGCGCAGGCGGTGCTGCGCGGCCAGCCGATGAAGCTGTTCCGCGCGCAGGTGCAGCCGGGGCAGGGCGCGCCCGGAACCGTGCTCGCGATCGATCGCGAGGGTGTCCACGTGGCCGCACGGGATGGCGCCGTGGTGATTCGCGAGGTGCAGGCCGCCGGCCGCAAGCGGATGACCGCGCAGCAGTTCGCGGCGGGGCGAGGGCTCGCCGTGGGCGACGTGCTCGACGCACCGACCCCGGAGATCACATGACGAGACTGATCCTGGTCGCGTTGCTGTTCGCCGCGTGCTGGCGGAGCTCGCCGGCGCCCGCACCCGCGGAGCCGGTCGTCGCAACGTCGTCGCCGCCGCCGCCGCCACCGCCTGACGCTCCGCCATCGATCCCGTTCGAAGCCGCGATGCAAAAGCTGGAGCGATTCGCCGACCAGATGTGCGAGTGCCACGATGCGCAGTGCGCGACGGAGGTCGCCGACGGCCTGAGACGCTGGTCGGAGGAGAGGGAGAAGAGGGGCGACCAACCGCCGAAGGCGACCGAGGAGGACATGCGACGGGCAGGTGCGCTCGGCGAGCGCATGGGGCGTTGCATGCAGGACGCGATGGCGAACGGATCCGCGACACCCTGATGACGCCCCGTGACGTCGCTCGCCGCGTGCTCGATCGGGTCGCCAAGGACGCCGCGTGGGCGACGCCCACGCTCGACGGCGAGCTCGCGCGCGCCGGCCTCGACGACCGCGATCGCCGGCTCGCCTCGGAGCTGGTCTACGGCGTGCTCCGCCATCGCGCGCGGATCGATCGCGCGATCGGTGCGTACGCGGATCTGAAGCGCACGCCTCCGCGAGTGGTCACGGTGCTGCGGGTCGCCGCGTATCAGCTGTTGTTCCTCGATCGCGTGCCGGCGTACGCCGCGGTCGACGACGCGGTCGCAGCGGCGCGCGCTGCCGGCGGTGCCAAGCTCGGCGGGTTCGCCAACGCCGTGCTGCGCAAGCTCGAACGGCGACGCGAGCCGGCGCTGCCGGCGGGCGGCCGCGAGCGGATCGAGGTCGAGCACTCGCTGCCGCGCTGGATCCTCGACGAGCTCGCCGCCGCGATCGCCGCCCCGGGCGCGGATGCCGCGGGGGTGGACGAGAGCGAGCTCGCGCAGCGTGCCGCCGCGTTCGCGCAGTCCGCCCCGATCGTGGCGCGGGCGAACGTCCGGCGCACGACGCGTGACGCGCTCGCCACCGAGCTGGCCGAGGCAGGCATCACCGCGACGCCGGTCGCGGACGCACCGAGTGCGCTCGCGCTCGACGGGCTCGGCGATCCGGCGCGCAACCCGGCGTTCGTCGCGGGCCGGTGGACGGTGCAGGACACGGGCGCGCAGCAGGTCGGTCACGTCGCCGCACCGCGGGTCGGTACCCGCATCCTCGACGCGTGCGCCGGCGTCGGCGGCAAGTCGACTCACCTCGCCGAGCTCACCGACGACGCCGCGACGATCGACGCGGCCGACCTCAACAAGACCAAGCTCGAGCTCTGCGCGCAGACCGCGCAGCGGCTCGGTCTGACCTCGATCCACCGCCACGCCTGCGACCTGCTCGACCCGGGCGCGCCGCTCGCGGCCGCATACGATCTGATCGTGCTCGACGCGCCGTGTTCCGGCCTCGGCGTGCTGCGCCGGCACCCCGACGCGAAGTGGCGTCTGCTGCCGGCCGACGTGCCGCGGCTCGCCGATCTGCAGCGCCAGTTGCTCGACGCGACGGTGCCGCGACTGGCGCCGGGCGGCACGCTCGTCTACTCGGTGTGTACGTTCACGCGCGCCGAGGGGCCGGAGCAGGTCGCCGCGCTGGTCGCGCGCAGCGGGCTACGCCTCGTGGCCGAGCACCGCACGTGGCCGCCCGATGCGGATGCGTTCTACATCGCCCGGCTGGAGCGCGCGTAGCTACGGCAGGCGCGGTGCGGCGGCGCGTGCGATCTCGACGAGCTGATCGAGCGTGCACGGTGGCTGCTTGTTCAGGCTGTCCTTCGCGTAGCCGAGCTTCAGCACGCTGCTGCCCTTGCGGAAGGCGACCTCGTTGTCGGTGCCCTTCGGGCCTGCGTTCGCGCGCGTGGTCGTCCACGCCTCGTCGCCGATTCCGGTGATCGGTTTGCTGTTGGCGGTCTTCTCGAGCGTCACGAAGCTCTGGGCGGCCGCCGCGTCGACGAACGTGCTGAGGCCCCAGCGTGCGATCGGAAACTTCTTGCCCGGCGCGGTCACCGAACGCGAGCACGTCATGAGGTTGCCCTTGCCCTCGAGCTGCGAGGGCCCGATCTCGACGTTCGCGTTGCAGGCCTTGTCGAAATCCTCCGCGGTGACGAGTGCGGTGCAGTCGACCGCGGGCGCCGCGGCCGGCTTCGCTTCCGGAGCGGGCGCGACCGGGGCGGGCGCAGGCGGCGTGGCCGGCCTCGCCTCGCTCGGCTGCGCGGTCGGTGGCGTCTCGACCTCGTGCTCGGGTTCGGATTTCTTCGAACAGCCGAACAGGACGAGCGCACACAGCACTGCGGTTCGCATGGACCGGACTCTATCGCGTGGCGGGAGCGGTGAGCCTCGCGTATGGTCGCGGCATGGACGAATTCGTGAAGAAGATGGTCGACAAGGTCGGGATCGACGAGAGCACGGCGATGAAGGTGATCGGCTTCCTCAAGGACCACGCGGACGAGGCGGTGGGATATCTGCAGAAGTCCGGCGTCGCCGACAAGCTGCCGGGCGGCCTCGGCGACAAGCTCGGCAAGCTGTTCTAACGGGTCGCTCGCGCCGGCGCGGTGCGCCGCTTCGTGTCGGCGTCGATCCACAGATGGGTCATGCGTCCGCCGGCGGCGAGCACGCGCGTCTCCCATGCCTCGAGCGCGGCGATCGCGCCGGCGGCACTGGCGAAGCTGCGCGCGAGCGGCGGGCAGCTGTCATCGAGAGTGCCGTCGATCTCGGCACCGAGCACGGCGAGCCGCGCCTCGCCGTCACCGGCCGGTCGCGCGCATACGTAGCGGCGGCGCACGGCTCCCGCGCGCTCGACAAACCACGTGTCGACGCGCTTCATGCCGGCGGGCGGATGCGCGAGCAAGCGCTCGAACATCTGCCGTGCCTCGGCGGTGGTCGCGAACTTGAGGCCGAGTGGCGGCATCGCGATGTGCTGCCAGTAGTCGCGCCCGCTACCGTCGTGGACGAGCAGCCGATCGCCAAGGCGCAGCACCTCGCGGGCACGACCCTGTCGGGCGTCGAGCAGCAGTGCGCGCTCGTCGATCATCGGATGCCCGGCGACGAACGCCGCCATCGCGCTCGCCGCGATGCCGCGGGCTGCGGTGCCGGTGATCTGACAGCTCGGCGGCACGACCGCGTAGCCGTCGTAGACGTGCAGCGCGCCGGCCTCGTCGAAGAACCACACGACGCGCGCCGCGCGCTCCTCGAAGAACCGGCCGGCCACCTTGCAGCCGGCCAGCATCGCGAGCCGCGCGTCATCCGCGGCGATTGGCTTGCCCGCCGCACGCGCGGCCTCCGCCGCCGCGCGGGCGCCTGTGACCTGGGCGTCGAGGGCACCGGACTCGAGGTCGGCGATCGTCTGCTCGAGCGCGGGCTCGGCGAGCACCGCCGGCGTGTGCGTGTCGCGATCGATGACGAGGTAGTCCGAGTAGCGCGAGTCGAGCAGCTCGCGCACGCGTGCGAGGAACATGCGCGCGTCGTCGGTGCGCACGAGCTCGAGCGCGGCCGCGGTCGCCTGCTCGAACACGTAGCGCAGCCGGCGTGCGTCGTCGTTGGTCGCCGGCTGCCAGTGGATGATGACGCGCGCGAGATCGACGAGCATGCGCGGTGCGTGTCGCTTGTGGAGCAGCATGTCGGCGTAGACGGTGGCGGCGTGGATCGCGCTCGCGTCGTCGGCGCGCTCGACGAGCGTGCCGAGCACGCGCACGTGCGCTGCCGCGTCGAGCTTGGCCTCGAGGGCCTCGAGCAGTGCCCAGTACTCCTCGCGCTCGACGAACATCCGCTCGACCAGGAACGGCAGCACGTCGGGGTGATCGACGTGCGCGAGGCCGAAGTAGAGGTTGTAGCGGAGCTCGTCGTTCTGCGCGGTACCCGCGTTGCGCAGGCTGTCCATCAGCGCGTGCCGCCCGCCCGGGTGGGGCGTGTAGAACAGCGCCCGGTTCGCGGCCCGGCGGTCGTCGGTGTCCGTGCCGGCCTCGGCGATCGTCACGGTCATGCGCACGAGCTTGTCGACCTGGCCGTCGTCGAAGCTGCGGATGCCCTCCGCGGTGCGGAGCCACTCCTCGAGGACGGCCTGGCGCACGACCGTGCTGTTGCCCGCGAGGGCGTGCTCGACGGATGCGAACACCTCGGGCCGGCTGCCCGCCGGATGGAGCGCGTGAATGTACGGCTCGAGCTGGTCGGCGTCGGTCGCCCACAGCGCGGTCCACTCGAAGAGGCCGAGCACGCGCGTGATCGCGGCGGTGTCGCCGGCGGCGATTCGCTGCTTCCAGTGCGCGATCAACCGATCGCTGCCGTGATGGCGCATCTCGACGATCGCCGAGGAGAGCGTCATGTCGGCGACCTACGGATCGTCGGCGAGCGTGCGGACCGCGAGCGCGGCGAGGTCCTGGTCGTACGCCCGCGGGTTGTCGATGACGCGTGCGTGGACGTGCCAGCGATCGGGCGCGGAGAGGGCGGCGAGCTGTTCTCGTGCTCGCGCCCGCTTCGCCGCGCTGCCGGCCAGATCGACGAGCAGCGGACGCAGGCGGCGCGCACGATCGAGCCGCGCCGCGAGCGTGGTGGCCGCCGCGGTGTCGCCGAGCGTGGCCGCCGCGTCGAGAGCGGCGTCGAGCAGGTCCGGATCATCGAGCAGGCCGCGCGCGAAGTTGTCGCACGCGTCGGAGATCGCCGTGACGTCCGTCGCCTTGCGCCACACCGCGACGAACGCGTCGCGTAGCGCCTTGCGGCCGCGCTCCATGGTCGCGCAGTGCCGGACGACGAGGTCCGCTGCCTCGCTCGCCCGCGGTCCGTCGCCGAGCGCGGTCAGGTACGCGCGAGCCAGCGGGCTGCCCGTGCGCGTCTTGCCGACGAGCGCCGCCGCCGCTGCGGGCACCTGCGCGGGCGCGAGCTTGCCGAGCGCGGCCGTCAGCCCCGCGACTTGCCATGCCGGCTCGCCGCGCTCGAGTGCCGCGCCCAGCTCGCGCGCGATGGGCGCGGGTAGCTTGCCCGGCCTGACGCCTCCGGGCTTCTTCGGCGTCCTACTCGCCGCCGCGGGCTTCTTCTTCGCAGCGGGCTTCTGCTTCACGGCCGGCGCCTGCTTCGCGGCCGGCGTCTGCTTCGCGGTCGGCTTCTGTTTCGCAGCGGCCTTCTGCTTCGCGGTCGGCTTCTGTTTCGCGGCGGCCTTCAGCTTCGCGGCGGCCTTCAGCTTCGCGGCGGCCTTCAGCTTCGCGGCCGGCTTCGTCTTCTGGGTGCGCGCCGTGGCCATCCGGTCCGAGCATAGACCAAGCGCCCGCGTCGCGTCGGGACGCCGCGCTATCCGCCGGCGTCGCGCACGATCTTCGCGAGGAACGCGGCCGCTGCCTGATCCGTATCGTTCGGAAGCTCGCGGCACGCACGCCCGAGCACGCCGCGACCGAACCAGGCCACCGTATCGGCCGGGCAGCGCTCGATCGGGATGCCGGCGAGCTCGATCGGCTCGAGCGGCTGCTGACAGCGCGGGCAGGGGCGGATCCCCTCGCGCCGCCGCTGCGCTGCGAAGATCGCGCGGCAGCCCAGCTCGCCGAGCTCGACCGCGAGCTGGTCGCTGCCGAGCAGCACGCCGACGCACTGCGTGCACCGCCACTTGTCGCGGCCCTCGAGCGCGGTGAGCGAGATGCCGCATTGCGGACACGGCAGCACGACCTCGCGGTACATCAGCGGCCTCGCGCGGCCTCGCCGCGGCGGCGCAGCTCGGCGATCGTCGCCGCGTAGTCCTTCGTGCCGAACACGCCCGAGCCCGAAACGATCACGTTCGCGCCGGCCTTCACCGCCTCGGCGACGTTGTCGATCTTGATGCCGCCGTCGACCTCGATCTCCACCTGGTAGCCGCGCTCGTCGATCATCCGGCGCAGCCGCGCGATCTTCTCGAGCGCGCTCGGGATGAACGCCTGGCCGCCGAACCCGGGATTGACCGACATCACGAGCACCATCTGGACATCGCGCAGCACCCACTCGATCGCCTCGGGCGGCGTGTGCGGGTTGAGCACCACGCACGCCTGCTTGCCGAGATCGCGGATCTGGCCGATCGTCCGGTGCAGGTGCGGGCACGCCTCGGCGTGGACGCCGATCAGATCGGCGCCGGCCTTCGCGTACGCGGACACCCAGCGCTCGGCATCCTCGATCATGAGGTGGACGTCGAGCGGCAGCTTCGTCGCGCGACGCACCGCCTCGATCACGACGGGTCCGATCGTCAGGTTCGGCACGAAGTGGCCGTCCATGACGTCGACGTGCACGTAGTCGGCGGTCGAGATCGCCGCGATCTCGTCGGCGAGCCGGCCGAAGTCCGCGGACAGGATCGAGGGCGCGATGCGGAGGGGCAGCACGACGCGACCCTAGCATCCCTGTCCGACTCAGTAGCCGCCGAACAGATCGGTCAGCCGCACGTCGAGCGCGGTCGCGACCTTGAACAGGCTCGACACCGACGCGCTCGACTCGGCGCGCTCGATCTGCGAGAGCAGCGATACGGACAGGTTCGTGCGCCGCGCCATCTGCTTGAGGGTCAGCCCGCGCGACTTGCGCAGGTCGCGGATCTGGCGGCCGATCGCGGCGTGCAGCTCGTCCTCGCGCCGCAGCACGAGGCCCTTCTTCTTCGCGATCCGTGCGATGACGTCGCGGAAGTCGGCCGGCGTGAACGGCTTGTGGATGTACGCCGAGACCTCGTGCTGGATCGACGCGGTCGCGGTGTCGAGCGACGGATGCCCGGTCAGGATGATGACCGCGATGTCGTCGTCGACGTCGCGGATCTGCGCGAGCAGATCGAGCCCCGAGACCTTCGGCATCATCAGGTCGAGGACCACGAGATGAAACACCTCGTCGCGGATCCGCTCGACGGCGAGACTCGGGTCCGCGAGCGTGGTGACCTCGAATCCCTCCGCACCGAGGAAGTCCTGAAGGTACTCGAGGATGTCCGGATCGTCATCGATGACGAGGACAGACAATTTTGACGACGTTCTCAAAGCGGCCCCTGCAACCATAATCCTTCGCCAATCTAGCCCGAAAAGTGAAACCGCGGACGGCCGTTTGGCCATCCGCGGTAGTCGGGGCGACAGGATTTGAACCTGCGACTCCTTGGTCCCGAACCAAGTGCGCTACCAG
>DAIRFU010000107.1:0-13922 GCA_036794935.1 Kofleriaceae bacterium
GGAAAGTCGCATCGCCCTCGCGAGCCGCGCGGGCGCTCGATTCGTTCGCGAAGGTCGTGAGCCCCGTCACCCCGCAGGTGTCACCGAGAGGGCGTCGTCTGGCGCGACGGGCGGGCCGACGTCGGGCAAGCCACGGCCCTTCCAGATCGCGAAGATCGCCGGATAGACCGTGAGCTCGAGCACGAAGGACGTGGCGAGGCCGCCGACCATCGGCGCGGCGATCCGCCTCATCACGTCGGCGCCTGCGCCGCTGCTCCACAGGACCGGCACGAGACCGATCATCATGGTCAGCACGGTCATCAGCTTGGGCCGGATCCGCTTCGCCGCTCCTTCGACGATCGCGTCCTCGAGATCGGCGGCATTGCGCAGCCGGCCCTCGCGTTCGTGGCGCTGATACGACAGCGTCAGGTACAGCAGCATCACGACGCCCGTCTCGGCATCGAGTCCGGCGAGCGCGATCAGGCCGACCCAGACCGCCACGCTCAGGTTGTAGTCGAGCAGGTAGAGCAGCCAGATCGCGCCGATCAGCGAGAACGGCACCGCCAGCAGCACGATGCCGGTCTCGACGAGCGAGCGCGTGTTGAAGTACAGCAGCATGAACACGATCACGAGCGTGATCGGGACGACGATCTTCAGCTTCTCCTTCGCGCGCTGGAGGTATTCGAACTGGCCGACCCACTGGACGCGGGTCCCCGGCGCGAGCTGGACGTCGCGCGCGACCGCCGTGCGCGCGTCCGCGACGTAGTCCGCGATCGGCCGATCGGTATCGATGAACACGAACCCGACGAGCCGGCCGTCCTCGGAGCGGATCATCGGGGGCCCGGTGACGGTCTTGATGTCGGCGACCTGCGAGAGCGGGATCTGTGCGCCGGTCGGTATCGCGACCAGGACGTCCTTCAGCGCCTCCGGATCATCACGGAGCTCGCGCGCGTAGCGCAGGTTGATCGCATAGCGCTCGCGGCCCTCGACGGTCTCCGACACGTTCATGCCGCCGATCGCGATCTGCACGGCGTCGTTGACATCACCGACCGTCATGCCGTAGCGCGCGGCCTCCTCGCGCTTCGCGACGACGTCGACATAGAAGCCGCCCGTCGACCGATCGGCAAACGCGCTACGCGTCCCGGGCACGTTCGCGAGCGCGCGCTCGATCGCGATCGCGGTCTCCTCGATCTGGACGAGGTTGTCGCCGAATACCTGCACGCCGAGCTTGCTGCGAATGCCCGTCGAGAGCATCTCGGTGCGGGTCTGGATCGGCATCCACCAGATGTTCGGCATCCCCGGGTACTGGAGCTTCTCCTCCATGTCGTGGACGAGCTGGTTCCAGGTCATGCCCGGCCGCCACCGGTCGCGGGGCTTCAGCACGACGACGGCCTCGACCATGCCGAGCGGAGCCGGATCGGTCGCCGTCTCCGCACGTCCCATCTTGCCGAACACGCTCGCGACCTCGGGAAACTCGCGCAGCTCCTTGTCCATCTGCGTGAGGATCCGCGACGCCTCCGCGTCGGACATACCCGGCGGGGCGGTCGGCATGTACAGGATCGCGCCCTCGTTGAGCGGCGGCATGAACTCGCTGCCCAGCCGGAGGTACGCCGGCACGGTGAACACCATCGCGGCGATCGCGATGCCGATCACGACCCACCGGTGACGCACGACCAGCCGGACGATCGGCGAGTACACGGCGATCAGCGCGCGGTTGATCGGGTTGCGGTCCTCGCTGCGAATCTTGCCGCGGATGATCATCGCGGCCAGCGCCGGCGTGATCGTCACCGCGAGGATCGCGGCAAACCCCATCGAGTAGGTCTTCGTGAACGCCAGCGGCTTGAACAGGCGCCCCTCGGTGCCTTCGAGCGTGAAGACCGGGATGAACGAGACCGTGATCACGAGCAGCGAGAAGAAGATCGACGGGCCGACCTCCTGCATCGCGGCGACGATCACCGAGATCCGGTCGCCCGGACGTCCCGCGTTCTCCCACTCCTCGAGCTTCTTGTGGATGTTGTCGATGATGATGATCGACGCGTCGACCATCGCGCCGATCGCGACTGCGATGCCGCCGAGCGACATGATATTCGCGGTCAGCCCCTGGAAGTACATCGGGATGAACGCGAGCAGGATGCCGAGCGGCACGGTGAGGATCGGGATCAGCGCGCTGCGGACATGGAGCAAGAAGACGAAGATGATGATGCTGACGACGATCATCTCCTCGATCAGCGTGTGCGTCAGAGTCTCGATGGAGGCGCGGATCAGCCCGGAGCGATCGTAGGTCACGACGATGTCGATGCCGTCCGGCAGTGTCCTCTCGATCTCCGCGATGCGCGCCTTGACGGCATCGATGACATCGAGCGCGTTCTCGCCGTAGCGCATGATCACGATCCCGCCCGCGACCTCGCCCTTGCCGTCGAGCTCGGCGATCCCGCGCCGGATGTCGGGACCGATGCCGACGACCGCGACGTCCCTGACGTACACGGGCGCGCCCCCGGGTTCCGGCGGCTTGACGGGGATCAGCTCGAGGTCGCGCAGTGACTTCACGTAGCCGCGCCCGCGGATCACGTACTCGTGTCCGGCGATATCGATCGCCTGACCACCGACATCCTCGTTGGAGCGGCGGACCGCCTTCATGACGTCCTCGAGCGTCACCCCGAGCCCGCGCAGCTTCACCGGATCGATCGCGATCTGGTACTGCTTCTCGAACCCGCCGAGCGACGCGACCTCGGCCACACCGGGCACGCTCTCGAGCGCGTAGCGGATGTTCCAGTCCTGGAGCGAACGCAGCTGCGCGAGATCGTGCGTGCCGGTCCTGTCGACGACGGCGTACTCGAACACCCAGCCGACGCCGGTGGCATCGGGACCGAGCGTCGGGTTGACGCCCGCGGGCAAGCGCGCCTGCGCCTCGTTGAGGTACTCGAGCACGCGGCTGCGCGCCCAGTACATGTCGGTTCCGTCCTCGAAGATGACGTAGACGAACGACATGCCGAACATCGACTGGCCACGCACGTACTTCACGTTGGGCGCCGCGATCAGCGAGGTCGAGATCGGATACGTGATCTGGTCCTCGACGAGATCGGGGCTGCGACCCGGCCAGTCGGTGAAGATGATCACCTGTGCATCCGAGAGGTCGGGGATCGCGTCGAGTGGCGCCCGGCGCAACGACAGCCAGCCCCACGCGGCGAGCCCGCCGACGACGAGGATCGCGAGCAACGGGTTGCGCGCGCTGCCCGCGATCACGCGGCCGATCACGCCGCCACCGCCGGCCGACGGATTCACGGGTCACCACCCGTCGCTTCGCCCGCGCGCTCCTCGGTCCAGAACCGCGAGCTCGACCGGATCCGGCTCTCGGCCGCGACGAGGAAGTTGCCCGACGTGACGATCGTCTGGCCCTCCGTCAGCCCGCGGATCACCTCGACGGTGTCCTCGTTGCGCACGCCGAGCGTGACCTCCTGCGGCCTGAGCCGGCCATCGCCGAGATCGACGAACACGAGCCGGCGCGGGCCGGTGTAGACGACCGCGCCGATCGGGATCTGGAGCCGCGGCCCGAGCTCGACCTGGAACGCGACGGACGCGTACATCTCCGGCTTGAGCTCGAGCCCCTGGTTCGGCAGCTCGATGCGCACCTTGCCGGTGCGTGACGTGCGATCGAGGTACGGGTAGACGTACGCCACCTTGCCGTCGTAGCGCTTCCCCGGCAGGTAGCTGAGCGTGACGATCGCGTTCATGCCCTTCGCGATCAGCGCGAGGTCGGCCTCGTACACGTCGGCCTCGACCCACACTCGATCGAGCGCCGCGATCCGGAACAGGCGCTGGCCGACGTCGACGGCCGCCCCCTCGACGACGTTCTTCTCGATCACGTAGCCGGTGGCCGGCGAGTAGAACGGCACGTCCTCGAGCGGCTTGCCGCGCCTCGCGAGCGCGTCGATCTGGCCGCGCGAGAGGCCCCAGAGCTCCAGCTTCTTCTCGGCCGCGCGTACCAGATAGTCGCCGCGGCCGCCGCCGCTCGCCGCGTTGCTGTCGCGCGCGAGCAGGTACTCTTGCTGTGCCGCGAACAGGTCGGGGCTGTAGATCGTGAACAGCCGCTCGCCCTTCTTCACCGGCTGGCCGGTCTCGTTCACGTACAGCTTCGAGATGAAGCCGCCGAGCTTGAGCGTGACATCCTCGAGCTTGCTCTCGTCGTACGCGATGCGGCCGACCGCGCGGATCGACCTCGTCATCGGTGCACGGACGACCGTGCCGGTGCCGATGCCTACCTGCTCGCGCCGGTGCTCCTCGATCATGATGACGCCGGTCTCCTGCTCGTCATAGGTGACCGGCGACAGCGTCATCGAGCAGATCGGACACGTGCCCGGCTGCTGCTGACGCACCGACGGGTGCATCGAGCACGTGTAGTACGCGGTATCGCTGCCAGCGTGGCCGTGGCCCTCGTGGGAGACCCGCGCGCCGACGGCCGGTGCCACGTCCCACGTGCTCGCGCTGCCGCACGTCGGCATCGCCGGCCCCATGTACGGGTTCTCGAGGTCGGGCGAGCGCTGCACCCACTTCTCGAAGCCACCGGCCATCGGGCAGCGGAACACGTGCCAGCCCGCCTGCAGTCGTGGGTCGGCGGCGGCGAGCGCGATCAGGAAGCGCTCGAGCTCGCCGAACGCCGCGCGCGCGGCAGCGAGATCCTTCGCGCTCGCGATCTGCTCGGCGGCCGCGACGGCCCGGCCGAGGTAGTCGGTGATCTGCGGTCGCGCGCCGGCGAGCGCGCCCTGCGCGGCGCGGATCGCCTGGGCGGCCTCGCGCGCGGGTACCGGCGTACCATCGAGCCGATCGGCCGCGAGCTCGGCGCGCATGCGCTCGCTGGCCTCCAGCGCGCGGCCGACGGCGGCGAGGGCGGGCGCGGGCAGCTCGACGGCAGGCAGTGCTGGTACGTCGACCTCGCGCTCGGTCGCGCCCGCCGGGTGCCCCGAGCCGACGTGCGCCTTCAGCCCCGAGGTCGAGGTCGTGCCACCGCGCAGCGATTTGCCGGTGAACCACGCGACGAGCGGCCGCCACGTGAGGGTGGCGACGACGGCGATCACGCCGACGCCGACGACGAGCTTGACGAGTGTTGGCCTGGTCATCGGGCACCTCCTGGAGCGACGCCGACCTCGCGCGCGAGCGCGGCGCGGCGGCGGGACAGCTCGGCGCGCGTCATCTCGAGCGACAGCTCGACCTCGCGCAGGTTGTTCTGCGCCTCGACGACGGCGAGGAAGCTGTTCTTCGCTGCCGTGAATCCCGCGCGCGCGGAGTCGACCTGTGCACGCGCAGCGGGGAGCAGCTTGTCGGTGAGTACGGAGAGCAGCGACTCGGCCTCGGTGACCTTGCGGTACGCGCGATCGACATCGACGCGGATCTGGTCGGCGAGCCGCTCGTCCTCGAAGCGTGCGCGGGCTGTCTGCGCCTCGGCCTGCGCGACCGCCGCGTGGCGCTTGCCGCGCTGGATCGGCACGTCGATCATGAGGCCCACCATCCAGCGGTGCTCCGGCATGTCCCACATCGTGTTGTACGAGCTCATCAGCTCGACATCGGGATAGAAGTCGCGCTGGGCCGCCGCGGTCTTCGTCCGGCCGGCTCGGATCCGGGCGCGTGCGGCTTCGCGGCGTGGCGTGCGCCGGAGCGCGAGCTCCTGGAGCTCGGCACTCGTGCCGGCCGGTGCGATGACGAGCGTCAAGGACGCTGGCGCGGGCGGCAGCTGCGCTCCGGGTGCGCGATGCAAGAGCCCGTTGAGCTGCGCCGCGATCTGATCCCGCTCGGCCTCGAGCGTGATGCGCTCGCGCGCGAGTTGCGCGAGCTCGACCTCGGCCTGGATCGGATCCTGCTGCGCCGCGCGGCCGGCGACGTACTGCGCCTCCGCGCTCTTCTTGATCTCCGCGAGGAGCTGGTCGTGGTGCGCGTTGATCTCGAGCGCCCGCGCGGCGACGTAGTAGTCGTCGTACAGCTCCGAGGCCAGCTGTGCGAGCTCGAGCCGGACCGCCTCGAGATCGGCGGCATCGACCTCCGCCCTCGCCAGCGCGACCTCGCCGGCGAGCCGGCGCTTGCCCGGGAACGGCAGCTTCTGCCGCACCGAGATCGCCTGGCCCACGGGAGCGTCGCCCGCGATGCTGAGCGGCGCGACCTCGTAACCGATCTTCGGATCGTCGAGCCCGCGCGCTTGCTCGACCTCGGCGAGCGCCCCGCGCAGCCCCTCGCGCGCGGCGGCCACGCTCGGATTGCGGGCGAGCACGGCGCCGATCAGCTTCGCGCGGTCGAGTGGCGCGTCCGTTTCAAACAGGCGCGCGTCCTCGGCCGGCGCCTCGCGTGGGGCGCCCGACTCGCGGTAGGCGCGCCACAATGCGTCCTCGCGCGGCCCGGTGCCGGGCGCGCAGCTACTCGCCATCGATGTGAATGCCAGGCCGATCCACAGGCCCGAGACCGTCGCTCGCATGCTCGCCGCCTCCTGCACGCGAGAGCTCGCATGCACGGATGTATCCGGTGCCGGTGCCGGCACCGAGCCGGCGCGCGCGCGAGCCCATCCCGCGGCGCGACGGCGGCGAGCTCAGCGCAGGATCGTGCGGTTCGCGAGGTACGTTGGCAGTGTCCGCGGTGGTGGCCGCGCCTGGGTCGCCGCGCCAGCGCCGAGCCTCGAGGCCCGGGGCGGCAGCACGATGGCCGGTACCGTCGCCACGACCGGCACGTGCACGCCGGTGGGCGCCCGGTCTGCTTCGCGGGTATCCGGCGCGGCCGTCGCCGTGCCGACGGTGACATCACAGCAATCGGCGGCCGCCATCCTTGGTGCATGGTCGGCCGGCGTGTGCGTCTGCTTCTTGGGACAGCAGCACGCCGTGCGCACCTGGCCGTCGACCCGGCACGCGTACGCCGCCCACGCCGAGCGCATACCGACCAGCACGATCAGCGGCAGCACCGCGATGGCGAGGACGATCCGGCGGCTCACGGCCCCAGTATACACGCGCGGGTGCTTCGCGCATTCCGGCATCTCAGGCTGCCTCCGATCCGCCGCGGGGGGCGCGTGGGCTGGCGACTCGAACCTGGATGCGGTGAACCAGCTCGTAGAACGTTGGCAGTGCGAGCAGGGTGAACAACGTCGATGTGAGCAACCCACCGATCATGACGATGGCGAGCGGGCGTTCGATCTCGGTCCCATGCAAGTGCAGCACGAGTAACGGCAAGAGACCGAGGATGGCGGTGAGCGCGGTCATGATCTTCGGCCGTACGCGCCCGAGACTCGCCTCGCGCAACGCCGCCTGAAATTCGCGGCCTTCTCTCATCAGCCCGCGGGTCTGCGTGATCAGCACGAGCCCGTTTTGCACCGCGATCCCGAACAGGCCGATCAGCCCGACGAGCGACGACACGCTCCAGGTCTCGCCCGCGAGCCAGAGTGCGAGGATGCCGCCGACGAATGCGTCGGGGAGCGTGGCCAGGATGACCAGCGTCTCCGCGACCGAGCCGAGTGCGATGTACAGCAACAAGAACACCGCCAGGATCGCGACCCCCACCGCGAGGTACAGCGAGCGCTGTGCGCGTGCCTGGGTCTCTACCTTGCCACCGATATCGGCGAAGTACCCGGGCGGCAACTCGAGCTGCTTCGCGAGTGCGGCTCGCACGTCGGCCGCCGTGGATCCCAGGTCGCGACCCGACACGCTCGCCTCGACGGCGATCCGGCGGCTGCCCGCCTCGCGCTTGATCACACCGAGGCCGAAGGTCTGTTCGATCGTGGCGAGCTTGCCGAGTGGAATCCGCGTGCCGTCGTGCCCGTCGATCAACAGTGCCGAGAGCGACGCGGCGTCGCGCCGGTGGTCCTCCGCGAGTCGGATGACGAGATTGAATCGGCGCTGCCCGACCCAGACCTCGGAGACCACGCGTCCTGCAAGTCCGATCTCGATCGCCTCGATCACGTCGCCGGGCGTGAGCCCGACGCGGGCTGCGGCGCCGCGATCGATCTGCACGCGCAGCTGCGGCAGGCCGGTGAGTCGCTCCGCACGCACGTCGGCGATGCCATCCACGCCCCGCAGGATCCCCTCGGCGGACTCCGCGAGTCCGGCGAGCGTCTCTGGATCGGGACCGAAGATGCGGACCGAGAGATCCGCCGGCGTCCCGCCGAGCCCTTCGTCGATTCGCATGCCGAGCGGCGTCGTGAACGAGGCCGACACGCCGGGAACCTTCTCCACGGCCTCGCGCATGAGGTCCTCGAGCTCGGCCGTGCTGCGCGAGCGATCAGGGGCGAGCACGATGAGCACGTCGGAGAGCGTGTGCGGCATCGGGTCTTCGGTGTGCTCGGCTCGTCCCGTCCGGCGGACCACGTCCTCGACCTCGGGGAAGCCGCGCAGCACGTTCTCCACGCGGTGATTCAGACGATCCACTTCGCCGAGCGACGCCTCGGCGGGGAGCGACGTCTGCATGAGCACGGCGCCTTCATCCAGCTCGGGCATGAAGTCCGAGCCGATCTGCGTCGCGAGCCACAGCGCCGGGATCGTGATCACCAGCGTCGCGACCCGAACGAGACCCGCATGCCGGAGCGCGCCGTCGAGCAGCGGCTTGTAGACGTGCTTGATCGCGCGGATGAGGGCGACATCGTCGGGCCGATCCGGCCGGCGGGTACGCAGCAGGCCGGCGGACATGACCGGGACGATCGCCAGCGCGAGCACCAGCGAGGCGAGTACGGCGGCGATCACGGCGCCCGCGAGCGGCGCGTACATGCGTCCCTCGATGCCGCGCATCGCGAAGAGCGGAACGAAGACCGCGCAGACGATCAACGTCGCGAACGCGATCGGTCGGCCGACCTCGACCGCCGCTTCGAGCGCGTGCAGCCGGCGATCGCCGGCTCGCTGCTGCGAGAGCCGGTGGATGATGTTCTCGACCATGATGATCGAGGAGTCGACGAGCAGGCCGACCGCGATCGCGAGCCCGCCGAGCGTCATCGTGTTGATGCCGATGTCCGCGACGCGGAGCAACAGCCCCGACAGCGCGAGCGAGAGCGGAAGCGTGAGCGTCACGAGCAGCGCGGCGCGCACGTTGCCGAGCAGCACGAACAGGATGAACGCGACCAGCCCTGCACCGATCAGGACCGCGCGGCCAACGCCGCCGAGCGCGGACTGCACGAGCTGCGACTGGTCATAGACGGTGCGGATGCTCACGCCCCTGGGGAGGCTCGGCACGAGATCATCGATCGCCGCGCGAATCCCTCCGGCAACAGCGACCGTGTCCGCACCGAACTGCTTGACGATGCGGCAGCTGACGACCTCGCCGGCGAGGCGATGCGCGAGTCCGCGGCGCACTGCCGGCGCCTCTCGCACGTCGGCGATGTCCGCCAGCAGGACCGGCATTCCGCCGCGCATCGCGACGACGGTCTCGCGCAGCTGTTCGATCGACTCGATCCGGCCGTTGGCGCGCACCGCCCATTCCATCTGGCCCTGCGTGACGAACCCGCCGGCGGCACTGACGTTCGCGCCTTCGGTCGCGTGCACGATCTCGTCGAGCGTCACGCCGCGCGCCGCCACGCGATCCGGATCGATCTGGACCTGAAACTCGCGGAGATAACCACCGAGCCGCTCGACAGCCGCCACCCCGGGCACCGCGAGCAGCCGGTTCTTGAGCTCGTTCTCCGCGAGGTCGCGCAAGGTCATCAGATCCGCCGTGCCTGGTTCCGCCTCGATCGTGATCTCGTAGATCTCGTTGAGGCGGCCGGTGAGGCTCGACAGCAGCGGTTCGCCGGTTCCGGGGGGGAGCTCCACCACTGCGAGCCGCTCGGCGACGTACTGGCGGCTGCGTGTGTACTCCGCATCGGTCTCGAACTCGATCGTGATCTGGGCGACTCCGAGCGACGATTGCGAGCGGACACGGCGCACCTTCGGCAGCCCCGAGAGCGCGGTCTCGATCGGAATCGCGACGCGCGTCTCGAGCTCCTCCGACCCCATCGCGGGGTTCTGCACGATCACGTTGAACACCGGCGCCGACAGATCGGGGAACACGTCGCGCGGCAGGTCGCGCATGGAGAGCACGCCCATCGCGGCGCAGGCGAAGACCAGTAGCACCGCGACGAGCGGCTTGCCAAAGCTGGCCATGATCAAGCGCTGGATCACGGCGCCCTCCTAGTGGTCGTGGTCATGGCCGCCCTCTCCACGTGCCTTGTCGAGCTCCGCCTTGAGCAGGAACGCGCCATCGACCACCACCTCGTCGCCCGGAGCGAGCCCGCTCAGGATCTCGACCTCGCCCCCGAGATCGCGACCACGCCCGACGGGTCTCGCCTCGAACATGCCCGGCCCGCGCGGCAGGAAGACGGACCAGTGATCGTCGACGCGCTGAACCGAGGCGATCGGCACCGCCACCACGGCGCCGCCGGTCTCGCCGACGGGCAACGAGACGGTGGCCGACATCCCCGGGCGCAGCACGCCATCGGTGTTCGCGAGCTCGAGCCGCACCGGGATGGTCCGCGATGCGGTCTCGACCTCGCGGCCGATCCAGGCGACCTTGCCATCGACCGGGTTGCCGGGGAGTGCCGCGAAGCTGGCCGTGCCCATCGCGCCGATCTGCACGCGGACCGCGTCGCGCTCGAAGACATGGGCGACCAGCCACAGGATCGATAGATCGCCGATCCGGAACAGCGTCTTCGACGGGTCGGCGAGCTGTCCGACGACGACATCGCGCTCGAGCACGGTGCCGGCAACCGGCGCACGCAGGACGAGCCCGTTGCCGCCCTCGCTGCCGGCGAACTGGCGCAGAGCGCCCGCCGCCACCGTCCGCGCTGCCTCCCCCTCGGTGACCGCGGCCTGCGCCTCGATCACGTCGCGCTCCGGGATCAGCCGCTCGGCGAACAACGCCTGTTTGCGTTCGAGATTCTTCCTGGCCAGCGAGAGGCGAGCGTCGGCTCCACGCAGCTCGGCGCGTGCCTTCGCCATCTCGCCGCTCGTCAGCTCGACGAGCGGTTGGTTTGCCTTCACCTCGTCGCCCGCTTTCGCGAGCACGCGAACGACACGCGCCGATGACGGGGACGCTACCTCCGCATACGCGTCCTGGTTGACCCGTAGCTCGGCGAGCACCGTGACTCTCTCGCCCGCCGCGCGCGCCTCCGCCTTTGCGGTCGTGACCCGGAGGTCACGGAGCATCTCCGGCGCGATCCGGACGGTCTTCGCATCCCCTGGCTCGTGCTCGTCCGCGGCATGCAGCGCTCCGTCGGTGTGCGTGCCGTTGCCTTCGTGGGGGGCCGCCGGACCGACGAGCTCGTCATGCCCGGCATGCTCGTCGTGATCTCGATCCTTGTGGCCGCCGCACGCCACGAGCGCGAGGGCGAGCAGGATGACACGGTTCATGGCGTCACCCCCGCAAGAAAACGGGCGGTCGCGGCTGCGCGAGCGAGTGCGAGCTGACGATCGAGCTGTTCGCGACGCCCGGTCAACAGCTCCTGACGAGCGACCAAGAAATCGCTCATCGCGATCTGGCCGGTCTCGATGCTGCGATCGAGCAGCTTCTCGGCGTCGGCCAGCGAGGGGACGACGTCCCGCTCGAAGACGTCGACGGACTCGCGCGCCCGGAGGTACGCCTCGAAGGCGTCGATCACGTGCCGCGATGCGCTCGCGAGCACGGCGGCCCGCTCCAGCTCGGCTCGCCGTTCGCTGATCCGCGCGACGGCCTTGTCGCCCTGTGCGCGGTTCCATATCGGGAGCGTCACGCTGAGCCCGCCCAGCACGATCGTGTCGTTGTCGTCTCGCTCGTACCCGACCCACACGCCAAGATCCGGCCGCCCAGCCGCGCGCGCCAGCGCCCCTTCCGCACGTGCCACCTCCGCTTCCGCGTCCAGGGTGCGGAGGTCGGCGCGTCCCTGGACGGCGCGGCGTAGCGCGTCGAGCGTCAGGGGCGAAGGCACGAGGTCGCCAACCAGGGTGAGCGAGTCATCGGGGGCCGCGCCGACCAGTGCCGCGACACGCCCCAGCGCTGCCGCGCGCTCGGCCTGCGCCGCCGCGACCGCCGAGCGAGCGCGACCGAGCGCGATCTTCGCGAGGTCGACATCGAGATCGGTGATGTCGCCGGCCCGCCGCCGTCGCTCGGAGGCGTCGGCCGCACGCGCGGCCACGTCCCTCGCGTGCGAGGCGAGCTCGACCACGAGGTCTGCGTATCGTGCCTCGATGAACGCGTTCGTGACCTCGAACGTCAGCTCGCGAAGCTCGGCGGCGGTCGCGGCCTGCGCGTGTCGCACCCCCGCGTCGGCGACGCGGATACGCGGCCCACGCCGACCGAGCTGCAGGGCTTGCCCGATCTGCGCCTCGAGCTGAAGCGTGCGCGGATCGCCGAGCCGTGGTCCCGCGCCGAGCTCGACCTCGGGATTGTCGGTGAACCGCACGCGGGCACCGTCGCCGGCCGCGCGCGCCTTCGCGATGCGACCCCTCGCGGCCACCGCTCGCGGTGCGTGCTCCCGCGCTCGCGCGACCGCGGTCGGAAGATCGATCGTGAGAGCTCCCGCACGAGCGGGACTCGAACAGGCGAACAGGACCGCGGCGCATGCCAGCCGCGAGCGGACAGATGTGGCCATGACGTACCTCGCAGCGGACGCAATTCCGCTGTTGTTCCTCGATGGTCTGACTTCGGTCGGAGACGATCAGACGGCGAGCCGAGGTACGTGCAGGATCTCGTGAGGGTCCGGGCTCGCGTACGAGCGCCGGGCCGCCTCGATCGGCGCCACCGAGCTCGCCGTGATGGTCCGCATCGACTCCACCCTGCCACCGAGCATCGCCGTGGTACTCGGGCAATGGCAGCGGCACGGAGCACCGGGCAGGCAGTCACTGCCGCAGCCGTCGTCCGTGCAGATCTCCTCGCACGCGTCGTCCAGCACGAGGTCCGCGAGGCCGACCACCTGGGTCAGCGCGAGCGCGAACACGACGATGCGGGCGAACGACACGCCCTATCGATAGCACCGATCCCGGCGGTCGCGACATGGCACCCACGGCGGAAACGAGCCGCTCGGGGCATCAAGGGAGGCGCTGGCCGCGCAGGCGCAGCGCATTACCGATCACCGAGACCGACGACAGGCTCATCGCGAGCGCCGCGAGCATCGGAGACAGCAGCCAGCCGGTCAGCGGGAAGAACACGCCGGCCGCGATCGGGATGCCGGCCGCGTTGTAGACGAACGCGAAGAACAGGTTCTGCCGGATGTTCGCCATCGTCGCGTGCGACAGGGCGCGGGCGCGCGCGATGCCGCGGAGATCGCCCTTGACGAGGGTGACGTGCGCGCTCTCCATCGCGACGTCGGTGCCGGTTCCCATCGCGATGCCGACGTCGGCGCGTGCGAGCGCGGGCGCATCGTTGATGCCGTCGCCGGCCATCGCGACCTCGTGGCCCTGCGCCTGCAGGCGCGCGACGTGCTCCGCCTTCTGATCGGGCAGCACCTCGGCGATCACGTCGTCGAGGCCGAGCTTCGCCGCGACGGCTGCGGCCGTCGTCTTGCTGTCGCCGGTCATCATCACGATGCGCAGGCCCTCGGCCCGCAGCGTGCCGATCGCATCGAGCGTGCTGTCCTTGATCGGATCGGCCACGCCGACGAGACCACCGAGCGTGCCGTCGATCGCGACGTACATGACGGTCTGGCCGTCCACGCGGAGCTCCTCCGCGCGCGCGGCGAGCGCGCCGGCGTCGATCCCCTCGGCCTCCATCATCGCGCGATTGCCGAGCGCGACGCGGCGGCCCTCGACCTGGCCGCGGACGCCCTTGCCCGTGATCGACGCGAAGGCCGTGACGTCGGTGAGCGAGACGCCGCGCTCGGTGGCGCCGGCGACGATCGCGGCGGCGAGCGGGTGCTCGCTCGCCCGCTCGAGGCTGGCCGCCAGGCGGAGCAGCGTGGCGTCGTCGCCGGTCGCGGGCACCACCGAGACCAGGCGTGGCTTGCCCTCGGTGAGCGTGCCGGCCTTGTCGACCACGAGCGTGTC
>DAIRFU010000108.1:0-13904 GCA_036794935.1 Kofleriaceae bacterium
CCGGACACCAGCACGCCGAGATTTGGCTTTGCGCCTAGGGTTTCGAGGAGCTTGGGCTCGTCGAGGGCGAGTTTCAGCCACTCGCTGAGACGGCCGGCCTGGACGTGCGCGCCCCGCAGGTCGTCGACGGGGATGGGCGGACTGGCAGGCGTCGTGCTCGGCGCGGTGACCGTGTGCTGACCGGTCGTGGACTGTGCCGTCAGATCCGCCCCGTGGCCCCAGGAGACCAGGGAGTTCGGTTGCACGCTGACCGGGCCCGTCGGGCCGCGCTTGAGCAGCGTGATCGCCGGCTGCGCGGCATCCTGACTGACGCCGCTGACCGCGAGGCCGAAGTCCGCGACGCGCGCGCGCCGCGAGTTCGGCGTGATCAGCACGTTGCGCGGCTTGAGATCGCGATGAAACACGTTGCGCAGGTGCGCCTCGTGGACGCCGCGCGCGACGTGCATCACCCAGCGCGCGACCTCCTCGATGTTGCGCGGCTGCAGCGCGCCGGCGGCCGTGCCCAGCACGACCTCGCCCTTCTCGGGCTCGTACTCGCTGACCAGCTCCATCACGATGTACGGGTGGCCTTCGCCGTACTGGACGTCGAGCACGCGCACGACGTGCTCGGACACGATCTCGCTCGCGGCCCGCGCCTCCGCGAGCACCTGGTCGAGCGCCTCGCTCTCGTTGTGCTCGTGGAACACCTTGATCGCGACGTTGCGACCGAGTCGGCGATCGAACGCCTGCCACACCGAGGCGGTCGCGCCGGTGTCGATCCGCACGCTCAGCTCGTAGCGATCGTCGGCACCTTCGCCGAGTGACGGCGGCGCGCCCTCGAGCTCGGGGCCCTCCTTGTCGGCGTGCAGCCACAACAGGGCCTGCATGCGCATCGCCGGGTCGTCACCGAACTCCTGCGCGACGCGACGCTGCCACTCGGCGGGTGGGCGGGCGGAGATGCGGGCGAGCTTGTCGCGGACCTGGGCGCTCACGCGCCCGCTCCGATGCCGGACTCGATTCCCTGGAGCACGACCAGATAGTTCGTCCCCTCGAGGATCCGCTTGTTCGCGGCGCCGAGCGAGATGCCGAGCTCGCTCGCGATCTGGCGCTGGGTGCTGCCGGTGATGTGCAGCCGCAGCGCATGGCCGATCTGCTTGGGATTGGTGACCGGGATCCGCACGCGGGCATCGACCACGCCGACCTCGAGCTCGCCGATGCGGGCCTCGATCCACGCGCGCAGCTCGGCCGCCTCGATCATCTCGGTCAGCGTCGCCTCGTCCGGCACGACCAGCAGATCGTCGGGCATCTCCTCGTGCTCGCCGCGGCGGCGGAGCTGGTCCATGCGGTCGAGGATGAAGCGCCTCACGCTCTCGCCGATGTGGCGGTCGACAGGTGGGAGCTGCTTGAGCCGCTCCCACTCGCCACTCTGCAGCCAGCGAGCGACCAGGGAGCCCAGGATGTCCCTCGTGCTGTAGGAGCCACGATAGTTCATCGAGCTCTTGACTCGCCGAATGATCCGCTCGAACTGGGCGGCCATCTGGTCATCGGATCCGTCTCCCGTACCTTCCGCCGGCCGAAGGCCGACATCTGATCTCGAAGACGGGCGCTGCATTCCTCTGTTCACGACCATACACCGTGAACACCGGGCAGGCCCCGGCGTCCTCCGGGGCATGACGCGATGGATTCTGATGCTGGGTCTCCTGGTTGCCACGACTGCCGCATGCGGCAGTAAAGCCGCGAAGAAACAGTCGGTTCCGCCTGCCACGGCGGCCCACGCGACACCGGCCGCAGCCCCGGTCCCGGCCAGCCCCAACGTCGCGGTCTCCGGAGATCTCGCGAAGCAATGCGGGCTGAAATTCGCCAGCATCGAGCAGGCGCCGAAGTTCAGCTACAACACGAGCGAGCTGTTGCCCGAGGATCGTGACGTGCTGCAGCAGGTCGCCGACTGCCTGATCAAGGGTCCGCTCAAGGGCAAGAACGTGCAGCTCGTCGGCCGCGCCGACCCGCGCGGCACCGACGAGTACAACCTGGGCCTCGGCACCCGCCGCGCCGAGAGCGTCCGCACGTACTTGCAGCGCCTCGGCGTGCCGGCGAACCGGCTCGCGCCCACCACGCGCGGCGAGATCGATGCGAGCGGCAACGGCGAGGACAGCTGGCGGCGCGATCGGCGCGTCGATCTCAAGCTCGTGAAGTGATGCCCGGCCGCGCACGGCCGATGCGTTTGCCGACCGGGTAGGCTCGTCCGCGATGACTCCGGACACCGCGCACGGCACGTGGATCACGACCGACGTCCCGGGCCGGCTGGACGCGCTCGGCTGGTCGCGCTGGCACCGGCGCGTCATCCTGGCGCTCGGGATCACGTGGATCCTCGACGGCCTCGAGGCGAGCCTCATCGCGAACCTGGGGCCCACGCTCCAGCACCCGGATGCGATGGGCCTGTCCGCGGCCGAGGTCGGGTTCTCGAGCACGCTGTACCTGTTCGGTCAGGTGATCGGCGCACTCGTGTTCGGCCACCTCACCGACCGGCTCGGCCGCAAGCGGCTGTTCCTGGTCACGCTCGGTCTCTACCTCGTCGCGACACTGCTCAGCGGGTTCGCGCCGAGCTACGGCGTGTTCCTCGGGTTCCGCCTGCTCGCCGGCGCCGGCATCGGCGGCGAGTACGCCGCGATCAACTCGGCGATCGACGAGCTGGTGCCGGCGCGCATCCGCGGCCAGATCGATCTCGGGATCAACGGCAGCTACTGGATCGGTGCCGCGCTCGGCGCCGCGCTCACGCTGATCGTCGTCGACCCGCACATCTTCCCGGTCTCGATCGGCTGGCGTGCGGCGTTCGCGTTCGGCTCGGTGCTCGGCCTGTGCATCCTCGTCGTCCGCCGCCACGTGCCCGAGAGCCCGCGCTGGCTGCTGACGCACGGCCACGTGAAGGCCGCGATCGCGACGGTCGAGAAGATCGAGCTCGAGGTCCACGGGCCGGATGTGTCCGCGCGCGCGTCCGTCGAGCGCGTGCGCTTCAAGGTCGCCGGTCCGGTCGGCATCGGCCACCTCGTGCGCACGCTGCTCGTGCGCTATCCGCGGCGCACCGTGCTCGGCGTCGCGCTGCTGCTCTCGCAGGCGTTCCTCTACAACTCGCTGTTCTTCAGCAACAGCCTCATCCTCACGAAGTTCTACGGCGTCGACGCCGACGATGTCGGGCTGTACATGATCCCGTTCGCGATCGGAAACTTCCTCGGCCCGCTCGCGCTCGGGCCGCTGTTCGATCGGTGGGGCCGGCGCGCGATGATCTCTTCGACGTACGCGCTGTCGGCCGTGCTGCTGCTCGGCAACGCGGCCCTGTTCGTCGGCGGCTACCTCGACGCGTACACGCAGACCGCGGCGTGGACGATCGTGTTCTTCGTCGCGTCGGCGGCCGCGAGCTCGGCGTACCTGACGGTCAGCGAGCTGTTCCCGGTCGAGCTGCGCGGCATGGCGATCGGCGTGTTCTACGCGTTCGCGACGCTGGTCGGCGGCATGGGCGCACCGTGGCTGTTCGGCATGATCATCGATACCGGCGAGCCCGGTCAGCTGTTCGCCGGCTACGCGCTGGCGGCCGGGCTGATGCTGAGCGCGGCGGTCGTCGCGCGCAGGTACGGCATCGACGCCGAGCGCCGCTCGCTCGAGGCGATCACGGCGGACGAGGACCTGCCCGGCGGGGCAGTCTGATCCGGAACGTGGTGCCGTCCGCGTCGCTCGAGGTCACATCGACGTTGCCGCCGTGCGCGCGCGCGAGCTCCCGCACGATGTAGAGCCCGAGCCCGAGCCCGCGCGAGTGATCGCGGCGATGCGACGTACCGCGAAACGGCGCGAACAGGTTCGCGAGCAGCGCCGGCGGGATCGCGCCCTTGTTGTGGATCTCGAGCACGACCTCGTCCGCGCTCGCGCCGTCGCAGCGGACCGCGATGCCGCCGGCCGGCTCGCCGTGCTGGCTCGCGTTCGCGACCAGGTTCGACACGATCTGGAGCACGCGATCCGGATCCCAGACGCCCTGGAGATCGCCGGCGAAGCTGCACGCGATGTGACGATCCGGGAACACGAGCTCGAGCTCGCCGACCGCCTGCGAGCACAGCTCGGCGAGGTTCACGTCGCGGGTCTGGATCGCGATGCCGCCGCCGACACGCGCGCGCGTGAAGTCGAGCAGCTGATCGATCATCCGCGTCATCCGCTGGCCGCTCGACAGGATCCGGCTCAGCGGCTTCGTGTTGCGGTCGCCCTCGCCTTCCTGGCGCATCAGTAACATCTGGCCGGCCGTGAGGATCGCGCCGAGCGGGTTGCGCAGATCGTGGGCGAGGACGCCCGCGAACAGCTCGTTGTCGTGGAGCGTGCGCTCGAGCTCGGCGACGGCGACGAATCGTGTCGTCACCGACGCGAGGTGGCTCGCGATCGCGGCGGCGAGCTCGACCTCGGTCGTCGAGTATCGGTGTGGCTCGCCGTGATAGACCATGAACTTACCGATCAGCCGGCCGCGCGCCACGAGCGGGATGAACGCGAGCGAGCCGATGTGCTCGCGCTCGAACAGCGTGCGATAACCGGCGAGCGACGCGTCGACGGTGACGTCGGGCACCAGCACCGGCTCGGGCGCGACCGCATTACGCGGCCACGGCGAGTGGCCATCGACGGCGCTGCGGTAGCTGTCGGACAGCTCGCGCCAGGCGCGGAACCGCATCGTCCCCGCCTCGTCCGCGAGCAGGATCGCGGCGCGCGGCGTGCCCAGCGCTCGCGCGATCGCATCGAGCGCGGCCTCGAACACCTGCTCGAGGTTCTCGACCGTCGCCGCCGCGTGCGCGAACCGATACAGCTGCTCGGCGCGGGTGCGTGCGCTCGCCGTCTCGTGGTGAAGCCGGCTGTTCTCGATCGCTGCCGCCGCGCGGGCCGCGAGCCCCTCGAGCAGGTCGAGATCCTCGGCGCCGTACGTCTCGCCGGCGCGCGTGCGCAGCGCGCTCACCGCGCCGATGATGCGGTCGCGCACGCGCAGCGGTGCGCACATCAGCGCGTGCGGCGGGAAGCGCTCGTAGAACGCGCGGTACACCGAGCTCGCGCGCTCCCCGAGCTGCGCGGCGTCGGCGGCGGTGACGAGCACGCTGCGTCCGCCGCTCGTGACCGAGCCGATGATGCCCTCGCCGGGCCGCACCGGCGCGTCCGCGGCCAGCTGCCGGAGCAGCAGCTCGGCGGCGGGATCGGGGTGATGTGTCGCGACCGAATGAACGAGCCCGTCGTCCTCGATGAGGCTGATGCCGATGCAGCCGTCGAGGATGCAGCCGAGCTCGCGCACGATCTGCTCGAGGCGCTCGCCGTGATCGAGCCTCGCCTCCGCGAACACGCGAGACGCGCGGCCGAGCACGCTGATCCGCGCTGCCGCCGCGTGCGCCTCGCCGCGGCTCTTGCGCTCGGCCTCGAGCAGGCGCAGGCGCTCGATCGCCTGGCTCGCGTAGCCCGCGACGATGGCGAGGAACCTGCGCTCCTCGTCGTACGCGTCGGGCGCGTCGATCGAAGCCTCGTTCGATGCCCCGTTCGCCTCGATCGTGATGCCGAGCGACCCGAGCGTGCGGCCGTTGGACGCGAGCGGCAGGCAACAGACGCGGTACGCGCGGCCCGGCGTCGCGGTCGCCGCGAGGTGCGGGTAGTCGCGCAGGAGCTCGGTCTGCGAGCCGATCCAGATCAGCGCGCCACGGCGGATCGCGTCGATCGCCGGGGTCGCCTGCTCGACGTCGATCGAGACCTGGTGGTGCGCGGTGAGTGCGCGCGGCGAGTAGCCGTAGGCGCGCGCGAGGCGGACCGTGCGGCCGTCCTCCTCGACGAGCCACAGCGCCGCGGTCGATGCGCCGAGCGCGCTGCCGAGGTGATCGACGACCGCCGCGAACACCTCGTCGGGCGACACCGCATCGGCGAGCGCGGACGTGATCCCGAGCAGCTGCCGGGTGCGCGCAGCGGCCGCCGCGCGGTAGCGCTCGAACTGCTTGCGCTCGCTGATGTCGTGGACGAGGCTGACGAACCCGGTCACCCGTTCGCCGTCGCGCTGCGGGATGTACGTCGCGCTGACGTGGCGAACCGCGTCCGGATAGGTCAGCTCGGCGTCGTACGCGACGGGCTCGCCGGCGAGCGCCTGCTCCATGTACGGGCGCATCGCCGCGAACGCCGCAGCTCCCACGACCTCCGCGACCTGGTGGCCGATCATGGCGGCGGGCGCGTGTCCGAGCCAGCGCTCGTACGCGGCGCTCGCGAATCGGTACCGGAAGTCGGGCCCGATGAACGCGACGAGCACCGGCAGCGCATCCGTGATGAGCTGGAGCTGGCGCTCGCTCTCGCGAACCTCCTGCTCGGCGAGCTTGCGCGCGGTGATGTCGCGCGTGAAGCAGCGCGTGTGGAGGAACGTGCCGTCCTCGACGCGCACGTTCGAGCTGACCACGACGTGGCGGATCGAGCCGTCCTTCGCGCGCAGCTGCGCCTCGTGATCGTGCAGCTCCTCGCCGCGACGCAGGCACGCGAGGATGTTCGCGATCGCGGCCTGATCGACGTGGAACTCGGTGATCGAGTGGCCGACATACTCCTCGCGCGCGTACCCGAGCATGGCGAGCTCGGCGCGGTTCGCCCACAGGATCGTGCCGTCGGCGCCGACCTGGTGCAGGCCGATCGGCGCGTTCTCGACGAAGTCACGGAGCTGCTCGTCGCGCTCCCGCAGGTCGCGCTCGTCCGGAGGCGAGACCACCAGGTTGGTCGCCTCGAAACGCTCGAGGTTCGATCGATCGCGGATCTCGGCCATGGCGAGCAAAGGCCCGAGCCGCCGGGGGCGAGCCAGCACCCAGTGTGCCACGACCCGCGCGGGAGTGGCTCGCGTTGAGGTAGGACCAGGTGATGGCCGTCTTCTGGATCGAGCGGTTCGAGGTCCGCCCCGATGCCCGCGCTACCGCCGAGCGTGCGATGCACGAGCTCGCGGCGTACGTCCGCAGCCAGCTGCCGGACGTCGCGTGGACCGCGTATCGCGATCCGGGTGCGCCCGGCCAGTACGTCGCCCTTGGCCGCGCCGACAACCGCGCCGCCGACGAGCGCCGGCGCACCGCGCCCGGCACCCAGGCCTTCGTCGCCGCGCTGGCGCCGCTCGTCGTCAGGCCGATCGACGCCACCGAGTACGAGCTGGTCACCTCGAGCGACCTCGCGCCGCGCCGCCGCACGCGATGATGCCGTCCTGACAGGGCCCGGATAGCTCGTATGGACAATCTGGCTATTATGGCTACTATGATGGGTATGGCGGATGACGTGCTCTCGAAGCTGCGCTACACGACCGTCGCCGCGAGCGAGGCCAAGAACCAGTTTGGCCAGGTGCTCGAGTCGGCGCTGCGCGATGGCGCCGTGGTGATCACGAAGCACGACACGCCCAAGGCGGTCCTGCTGTCGATCGAGGAGCTCCAGACCATCGCCGCGCGCAGTCGACTCGATACGCTGACGCGCGAGTTCGACGCGACGTACGCCCGCATGCAGGAGCCCGCGGTCGCCAAGGCGCTCGACGCCGCGTTTGCCGCGGCGCCGCGGCAGGCCGGTGCGGCCGCGGTGAAGGCAGCGCGCCGCAAGCGGTGAGCATCTACGTGCTGGCCGGGACCAACGGTGCCGGCAAGAGCAGCATCGGCGGCGCGATGATCCGCGCGGCCGGCGCCGATTACTTCAACCCCGACGAGGCCGCCGATGCGATCCGGCGCGCGAACCCCGGCGCGACGACGGCGGAGGCGAACGGCGCGGCATGGCTCGAGGGCAAGCGCCTGCTCGAGCGCGCGATCGCCGAGCGCGGCAACTTCGCGTTCGAGACCAGCCTCGGCGGCACCACGATCACGCGCCTCCTGCGCGACGCGATCGCCGCCGGCACCGCGGTGCACGTCTGGTATGTCGCGCTCGCGAGCCCCGAGCTGCACCTTCACCGCGTGCACGCCCGCGTCGCGCGGGGCGGCCACGACATCCCCGAGCGTGACGTCCGCCGCCGCTACGACGCGAGCCGGCACAACCTGATCGTGCTGCTACCCGGCCTCGCGTCGCTGCGCGTGTTCGACAACAGCGCGGAGGCCGATCCGGCGCGCGGCATCGCGCCCGAGCCACAGCTCGTGCTCCACATGGAGCAGGGCCGCGTCATCGCCCACTGCGATCTGCGGGCGGTCCCGGACTGGGCCAAGCCGATCCTGCTCACCGCGCTGCGCGGCTAAGCTCGCCGCTCAGTCCGCGATCAGCTGGCGGGCGAGCGCGATGCCGAGCAGGCCGGCCAAGAAGCACACCACGAGCGTGGCGCCGATGTTCGCGATCGCCGACAGCGGCGCACCGATCTGGAACAGCCGCGTGGTCTCGTAGTCGAACGTCGAGTAGGTCGTCAGGCCGCCCATGATCCCGGTGGTCAAGAACAGCCGCGTGCTCGGACGCATCGTCGCGGCCGCCGCGATCGTCAGGATCAGCGCGATCAAGAAGCAGCCGGCGACGTTCACGATCAGTGTCGCCCACGGGAACTTCCAGCCGCGGGGCAACGCCCAGAGCGATACGAGGTAGCGCAGGCTGCCGCCGATCGCGCTCCCGGCGGCCACGAGCAGGATGTTGAGGAGGCGTTCCATGGGGCACCTAGTGTTGCAGCCATTACGCGAGTTTCAGCTCACCCGATGGCTCCCAAAAATACATGTAGTGAACGAGCCCACGTCGGCGATAACGTGTGCTCCTTTCCTCATAACGGGCGTTACTGAAAAGGACAAAAAGAATGCGGACGAAGGTTGTGGCGTGTCTGTTCGTGCTGAGCGCGTGCTCCGGGTCGGAGTCGGTCGATAACGTCGAGCAGTGGGCCCTGGACCCGGCGCCGACGATGACGATCACCGGAGCGAGCTTCCATACCGTCCTCGGCGGGGCGGACATCGAGTTCTGTGGGCAGCCCGGCTGGCCGGCGTGCGTCGCGACGCCGCTCACGCAGGTGCGCTGGGGGACGCCGGCGGAGCCGACCAACAAGAGCGGTCTCGGCTGGGATAGCGGCGCGTCGCATACGATCGTGTATGGCGACAGCTTCCCGATCGGCACGCTGACCCACTTCAACGTCCCGACGAACGCGGGCACCGCGTCGACCGGCGTCAGCCTCGACCTCCAGGTCCGGGTCGATCCGTCGGTCCCGGGCCCGGCGCTGTTCGACGAGGCGATCACGATCCCGTTCACGATCGACGAGACGCCGAATACGCTGCCGTGCGTGTACCCGTCGAGCGAGCCATGCGCCGACAAGATCACGTTCGGCACGTCGACGTTCGCGCTCGCCTCGACAGCGGACTTCACGGTCTACGAGCTCGAGATCCTCGGCTTCGTCGATCCGAACGCGCCGACGCCGGTCGACGGGCTGATCTCCAACGAGCATGGCAACTCGAGCGCGGTGCTGCAGGCGGTGGTCCGCGAGCACTGCGTCGATGTCGATGCCGACGGCGCCTGCGACGAGACCGACAACTGCGTGTCGGCCGCGAACCCCGACCAGGCCGACAGCGACGGCGACGGGGCCGGCGACGCGTGCGATGCATGCCCGCTCGACGCGGCGAACGACGCCGATGGCGATGGCGTGTGCGGCGACGTCGATAACTGCCCCGCCGACGGAAATGCCGATCAGGCCGACAGCGACGGCGACGGCCTCGGCGACGCGTGCGATCACGACGGTGACAACGATGGCGTCGACGACGACCAGGACCACTGCCCGGGCACGACGACGGGCCCGGTCGACGCGGCAGGCTGCTCGATCGACCAGCTCTGCCCGTGCGCGGGTCCATGGCAGAACCATGGCAAGTACGTCAGCTGCGTCGCCCACGCGGGCAACGCGCTGGTGACCGCGGGCCTGATCACCGACGCGCAGCGCTCGGTACTGGTCTCGGCCGCTGGCCAGAGCGACTGCGGGAAGTGATCGCAGCTAGCGAGTGAGGTGGATCCGGAACGTGCTGCCGATCGCGGGCACGCTCTCCACCTCGATCCGGCCGCCGTGCGCCTGCACGATGCGCCGCACGTTGAACAGCCCGAGCCCGGTACCGGGCACCGTGTTGCGCGTCGCGCCGCGCCGGAACGGCTCGAAGATGCGCTTCTGATCGTCGCGCGGGATACCGACGCCGCGATCGGTCACCGCGACCGTGACCTCGGCGGGCTCCATCGCGACGACGATGTCGATCGGCTCCTCCGGCGGCGAGTACTTGAGTGCGTTCGACACCAGGTTCGTGACCGCCTGGCCGATGCGGACCGGATCGCACGCGATCACGACCGGCTCGGTCGGCACCTCGACGTGGAACCGCATCCGCGCGGCCGGCCCGAACAGCTCGACCGAGTCCTGCACGATCGCGAGCAGGTCGTGGTCGGCCACTTCGAGCTGGAGCGTGCCGGCCTCGATCTTCTCCATGTCGAGGAAGTCGCCGACCATGCGATCGAGGTGGTCGATCTGGCGACCGACGATCGCCAGCGTGCGGCGTAGCTGCGGCTCCGGCGGCAGCGGCTGCATCGGATCCACGATGCCGACCGCGAGCTTGAGCGCCGAGAGCGGATTGCGCAGATCGTGGGCCACACCGCCGAGGAACGCGGTCTGCGCCTGTCGCTGCGCCGCGATCGAATCCGCCATGTCGTTGAAGCGCTGGGTCATCTCGCGCAGCTCGGTCGGCCCGCTCTCCTGCGCGCGCAGCGAGCGCTCGCCCTCCCCGAAGCGCTTCATCGTGGTGGCGAGCGAGAACAGCGGCCGGATCACGCGCCGGCGCAGCCACAGCACGAGCGCCCCCGTGACCCCGACGATGCACAGGCCGAGCACGATGCCCGCGATGGTCGCGATCCGATCCCACCGGATCGCGCGCTGGTGGACCGCGCGGGACTGCGCGACCTCGAGATCGCCGAGCCGCTCGAGCGCGCCGATCGCGCGGGCCTCGTGGGAGCGGATCAGCGCAACCGGAGCGCCGCGCTGGGCCGCGCGCGCCAGGTACAGGCCGACCTCGAGCTTCGCGCTGTGCAGCACGGCCGACTCCGGCAGCGTCGCCGCGTACGCCTCGGCATCGTCGAGCAGTCCGGTGAGCTGGTGCGCGAGGTCGTGCTCCTCGGCAGGATCGGTCGACCGCACGTGGAGCAGCAGCGCGATCTCGGCCTCCTCGATGGTGCGCACGCTCTCGACCGACTCGGCGATGTCGGCGGTCATGTTCTGCAGCACGCTCGTCGCGAGCACGAGCGAGAGCGCCGCGGTCGTCGCGAGCAGCGTGACGAGCACCGCGGCGACCGACAGCACCGTGCGCAGATTGGCGGGAGCTCTGCGTGACATCGCTCGATGTGATCTACCCGTCGAGCCGGCGATGTCGAGACGGGAGTGCCTCCGGATCAGAGCGATGCGAACCGCCGCGGGGCGAATCGCCCCGCGGTGCGCTCAGAAGATCGGATTGATGACGGCCTGATCGAGGCCGCCCGGGTACGCGTACGAGTCGTACTGATCGTAGCCGTTCACATGCACGCCGAAAGGCGTGTTGCTCTCGAGCGTGTGCACGCCGTCGGGCACCGTGATGACGCCGGTCTCCCAGCCACCGGGTACCGGGTTCCACGTCGCCATCGGCGGTACACCGTCGACGAGCACCGACGTGCCCGCCTTGCGCGTGATCACGAGGTAGTCGTTCGTCCAGGTCCCCGGAACCAGCACGGTGTAGCTCGCGAGGAACTGCTCGGTCGGCACCGCCTGGACCATGTCCGGATCGCCGAGCAGGCTGTTCGCCTGCACGTGGAACGCGCCGACCGTGTACTGGTTGACGAGGATCGGCTTGTCCGCCTCGACGAGGAAGTCACCGGGGGTCGCGCCGCCGATCACCTCGTACTCGACCTTCTGCCGCGCGTTCAGCGTGACGGTCGCCGGCAAGCCGGTGACGCCGGCCGCCGGCATGAACGTGATGTTCGTGCCGTCCTGCTGCGCGAGGATCTGCCACACCGAGCCCTCGCTCTGCCGCCGCGGCATCTGCGCCGCGACGTAGCTCTTGCCCCAGGTCTGCAACCCGAACAGCTGCTCCTCGAGGTGATCGCAGCAGCACTCCGATGCGACGTTCGGCACGTTCGCGCAGTCGTTGCTGCTGAACACGGCGACCGGCTTGTCGGCCTCGACGTACGTGCCGGTCAGGCTCTCGTTGAGCGTCTGCACGGTGAGCTGGAGGTAGTCTCCCTCGTCCATCGCGAACGTCTGGGGCACGTTCGGCTGCAGCGCCGGCGCGCCGGTGCCGGCGGTGGTCGCGATCGGCGAGGTCACGGTCACGCTCGTCGGCTCGGTCGCCGCGATCTGGATATGAGCGGGACGCGGCGTGTTGCCGACGTCCGGACCGTACGGCCATGCCGACACGATGTAGTACCTGTCCAGCGACGACACCGGCAGCAGCAACGAGGCGTCGGACAGAAAGCTCGCCGAGCCGTCGATCGGCGCGAACTGGTAGCTGATCACCGGCAGGTCGGACGTGATGCGGTAGGCACCGCCCGCGTAGAGTTGCGAGCCGCTCGCGTAGCGGCGGGTCAGGTTGACCGTCTGCAGCGAGTGCGGCGCGACCGTGAACATCCCCATCGGGACGGCGGTCCACGTGCCGGCGTCCTTGACCTCGATCACGACGTTCGCCGTCGCCGAGCTGGCGACGTTGGACACCGCCACCGCGAACGGACCACCGAGCGCGTTGGTGTCGACCGCGTAGTAGACGCAGCCGACCGACGACCGATCGTAGGCCGCCTTCTCGCACGGGGTCATGCAGCTGTAGTCGCTCGCATCGGTCGAGCCGTTGCAGTCGTTGTCGATACCGTCGGTGCAGACCTCGGCCGCGCCGGGGAAGATCGTTGCATCGGCATCGTTGCAGTCGCCCGCCATCGGCGTGTAGCCGTCACCGTCGCTGTCGCTGTCGCTGGTGTCATCGTCATCGCCGTTGCGCGTGCTCGGGCCACACGCGCACACGAGCGCAACCAAGCAGATCGCTGCTGTCCGTCCCATGTCGCGATTTTTGCACGAAATCACGCCACCTTCCTACGTCGATCTGCGGCGCGCTATCCTCGCCGGGTGCGTGTCTTCTGCCTGTTACTCCTGCTCTGTGCCGCCGGGCCGGCCTGGGCCCAGCCGGTGAGCTATGCGCTGCGAGGCGACGTCTCGCTCGGCGAGAAGCCGCAGGTCCGCGTCAGCGCCGTGACGAAGGTCACCGACCTGCGGCTCGATCTCGCGCGCGACGACGGCAAGCACTTCACGCTGCGCCACCGTGCGCTCGGCAAGGGGCAGTCGGTCACGCTCTCGATCGGCGACGGCGCCGCCGGCAAGGCCACCTACACCGGCACGATCTCGGCGAAGGTCGCGGGCGCGAAAGCCTGGAGCGAGTCGATCCACTTCGACACGATGGTGCGCGCGCCGCTCACGGTCGCGTACGACGCCGAGCACCTCGACCTCGACAGACACGTGCTGCAGTTCAAGCCGTCGCGCGCGGTGGAGCGCGCCGAGCTGTCCGTGATCGGCGAGGACGGCAACCCGCTCGGCTCGGGGAGCGCGAGCTACGACGCGCGGCCCGCGGACGGCTGGCTCGCGATCACCTGGAAACCGCGCACGGCCACGCGCGTGATGATGCTGAAGCTGCGCGTGATCGCCGGCGACGGCACCGCGTCGAACCTCGAGCTGATCCCGTGGTCCGTCGAGATCGAGCACGAGGACGTCAACTTCGCGACCGACAGCGCCGCGATCGAGCCGGCGGAGGAGCAAAAGCTCGCGGCGAGCCTGGCGAAGATCACGGCGGTCGTGAAGCGCGGCGAGCGCTTCATGAAGCTGCGGCTCTACATCGCCGGCCACACCGACACCGTCGGCGCGCGCAGCAAGAACCGCACGCTCTCGCTCGCCCGCGCGCGCGCGATCGCGGCGTACTTCAAGAAGCACGGCCTGCGCATCTCGATCG
>DAIRFU010000677.1:0-3880 GCA_036794935.1 Kofleriaceae bacterium
TCGGCGTCAGCCGGTCGAGCACCTTGCGTGCATCGGTGGCCAGCGTCGGATAGCGGAGGCGGGTTGTCAGATCGCTGAGCGGGCGCCCCTTGTCGGATGCGCGGATGCTGAACAGCTCCTCGACGCGCGGCGTGAACCGCACGATGTGCAGGTCGCGGTCGAGGAACAAGGTCGCGATGTCGGTCGCGACGAGCAGGTTCTGGAGGTCCGCCGAGAGCTGATCGAGCTCCTCCATCCGGTTGCGGCTCTCCTGGTTCAGGCTCTGGAGCTCCTCGTTGATGCTCTGCAGCTCCTCCTTCGACGTCTCGAGCTCCTCGAGCGTCGAGCGCAGCTCCTCGTTCGCGGACTGCAGCTCCTCGTTGGACGCGCGCAGCTCCTCCTGGCTCGTCTCGTGATCCTCGAGCACGTGCTGGAGGCGCTGCTCGAGCTGCCGCCTCTCGGTCTCGATGCGGACGAGCTCCGCCGGCGTGGGCTCGACGGCATTGCTGTCGCCAAGCCCGGCGGCCTGCCCCGAGGCGGGCTCGCGCGCTGCCAGCTCCGTGAAGATCACGAGCACGTAGCCTTCATCATCGTCGCCCGGCTGCGCTTCGAGAGCGATCGTCACGGGCGTGCGGTCGACCTGCACCGGCACCGGCTTGGTGCGCACCGCCTTGCGATCCCGGCGCGCCTCGGCGATCGCGGATCTCAGCTCGCTGCGCAGGCCATCGCGCGCGAGCTTGTACACGTTCGTCGTCGGCGGGCCGCCGGGGAGCACCAGGTAACGGCCGGCCTTGCCCGAGCTGTGGACGACGTTATCGTCGGGGCCGACCAGCACGGTGGCCGGGCCATGCTCCTCGAGCATGCGCTGGTGAAGCGTGCTGTACACGATGGGCTCCTTGACGGTCGTGGTCTGCGGGCGCTCGCCGACCACGCGCCCCTGGGTCAGCGGGAACACCGGAAGCCGCGGCTCGGGACCGGGGATGTTGCGCTTGCGGTAGAGGCCGTTCGTCTTGTCCTCGATACGGAACAGCTCGGCCGCATCGATGTTCTCCGACGTGCCGAGCACGAGCACGCCATCGGGACGCAGCGCGTAGTGAAAGAGCTCGGCGACCTGTTGATGGAGGTCGCGGTTGAGATAGATGAGCAGGTTGCGGCAGGTGATCAGATCGACGCGCGAGAACGGCGGATCGGACAGGATGTTGTGCGGCGCGAAGATCACGGCCTCGCGAACTTCCTTGCGGATGCGGTAGCCGCCGTCCTCGGCCTCGAAGAAGCGCTGCAGGCGATCGGGTCTGACGTCGGCCTCGATGTGCCCCGCGTAGAACCCTTCGCGCGCCTTGACCAGGGAGTGCGGGTGCAGATCGGTGGCGAACACCTGGATCGCCGGTGGCGTCGCGTGGCGCTCGGCCTCCTCGATCAGCAGCATCGCCACCGAGTACGCCTCCTCGCCCGTCGCGCAGCCCACCGTCCAGGTGCGCACGGTGTCGGTGGGCTGCTTCGCGGCGAACAGCGCCGGGATGACGTGCGCCGCGAGCGCGTCGAACACCTGCGGATCGCGGAAGAAGTTCGTCACGGTGATCAACAGATCGTCGGCGAGCGCGTGGATCTCGTCCGGCCTCGCGCGCAGGAGCTCGAGATAATCGTTCGGCTCCTGGATCTGGTTGAACTGCATCCGGCGGCTGATCCGGCGGAGCATCGTCGACCGCTTGTATTGCGAGAAGTCACGCCCGGTGCGGGCGCGGACATGACCGAACACCCGGTGCAAGAACTGTCGGGTCGCGGTCTCGGACTCCTCGGTGCCCGGGGCGGTCAGCTCGAGCCGCGGCGTCGTCCGCGAGTAGTGCATGAACGCCTCGGGGATCGTCGCCACGGGCAGCACGAGATCGACGGGGGCGTTCGCGATCGCGCTGCGTGGCATGCCGTCGTACTCGGCCTCCGCAGGATCCTGGGCGATCGTGAGGCCGCCGGCTTCCTTGATCGCGCGCAGGCCGAGCGTGCCGTCGGTCCCGGTGCCGCTGAGGACGATGCCGATCGCATTCCTGCCGTGGGTGGCGGCGAGCGTGCGGAAGAAGTGATCGATCGGCGCGCGCTCGTTGCGCCGAGGCTCGAGCTCCGAGAGCCGCAGGTGTGTATCGATCGTATCGAGGTTCGCGTTCGGCGGGATGACGTAGACGTGGTCGGGCTCGAGCTTCGTGGTGCCGGCGATCTGCCGGACCGGCATCTTGATCGACGGCTGCAAGAGCTCGGTGAGATGACTCTCGTGCTCGGGTGAGAGGTGCATGACGATCACGAACGCATGGCCCGAATTGGCGGGTACGTGCGTGAACAACCGGCGTAGCGCCGCGAGGCCGCCGGCGGAGGCGCCGACCGCGACGAGCGGAAACTGCTGCATCAGCTCTGCAATTCCTTCGGATGCGGTGCCTCGGTGCTTCGTCATGAGCGTCGGCTCTCGCGGGCCTCACGCCGGGTATGCCGGACCCTCGCGCGGCGCGCAACGAGGGAGGTCTCGCAAACCGCACCGGCGAGTTGGCGATCCCCGGCCGATATGGTGAGCTGCCGGGAGCGGTGACCTCGGCCCTCTCGACTCCACGGATCGCGGTCCTCGCCAGCACCGACGCGAACGCGCTCGCGCCGATCCTGGGGGCGCTCCCGGCCTCGCTCGAGCTCGCGATCGTCGCGGCATCGCACGATGCGGCGCAGCTCGCCGATCGCGTGCCGCCGGGCCTCGCGGTCGTCGAGGTGCACGAGCGCGCGCAGCTCGAGGCGGGCCGCGTGTTCGTCGTCCCGCCGGCTCGAGGTGCGACGATCCGCAAGTCGGAGCTCGTGGTCGAGGACGCACCGCGCGTGTCACTCGACCGGCTGTTTCGCTCGCTCGCCATCGACGCCGGTCCCCGCGGGATCGCCGTGCTGCTCGGTCGTCGTGACGACGACGGACTGCTCGGCGTCGCGCGCGTCCGCGATGCCGGAGGCCTGACGCTCGCGGAGGCACACGCCGACTGGGACACGGCCGTGCCCGGTGGGGTCGATCTCGTGCTGCCGGCCGGCGAGATCGCGGCGCGCCTGACCGCGATCGCGCGTAACGTGCCCGCGCTCGACGAGCTCGACGCGGAGACCGTGCGCGAGCTCGCGGGCATCCTTCGCGCACGCGCGGAGCACGCTCTCTCGGTCTACACGTTGCCGGCGCTGCAGCGAGCGCTGGCCCATCGGATGGAGGTCTGCTGCGCCGGATCGCCGGGTGCCTACGTCTCGCGGCTTCGCTCGGATGCGGCGGAGGCGTTCCAGCTGGTCCGCGCGCTGAGCACGCGCGCCGCGCTGCTCGATCATCCCGTCGGTCTTCCCGGCGGTTCGACGCTGCTCGAGCACGACATCGTGGCCCGCGTGATCGCGGGACGGTCGCGCGGTGACGTCGCCCGGGTGTGGATGATGGGCTGCGGCACGGGCGAGGAGGCGTACGCGATCGCGATGGCGCTGCACGAAGCCGCGTGCGCGCTCGACGCGCCGCCTCGGATCCAGGTGATCGCGACCGACGTCGACCAGCGCGCGCTCGCGCAGGCCCGCGCCGGCGCGTATCCACACGCGCTCTCGGCCGAGGTGCCAGCCGAGCGGCTCGCGCGCCATGCGAGACACGACTCCGACGGGTACAAGATGGGGCGGGAGATCCAGCAGACCATCCTGTTCGCTCCGCACGATCTGCTCCGCGATCCGCCGTTCTCGCGGGTCGACCTCGTCGCGTGCCGGCTGCGGTTGGGCGATCTGGTGCCCGAATCGCAGCAGCAGCTCCTCGACATGATCGCGTTCGCGCTGCGCAGCGAGGGCCTGCTGTGGCTCGCGAGGCCGGTACACATCGGCGGGCAGAGCTTTGTCGGGCTCGATCCCGAGCAGAGGCTGTACGCACGCAGCT
>DAIRFU010000109.1:0-13876 GCA_036794935.1 Kofleriaceae bacterium
GACCGGCTCACCGGCGGGCGAGCGGCGATCGATCGGGACGGCGTAGTAGCCGCGCGCGAGCACGTTCGTGGCGGACACGACGAGGAGGCGGTCGGTCATCGCTGACCATCGGGTTATCCCATACGCGCGCTAGCGAAATGTCGCGCGAGAGCCTCGCATCGTGCGGGATGGGCCCAGCAGGTATTTCGGGTGGGTTGCACCGGGCATCCGGAATGCACACCTCGATACGCATGTCCCGCAATCTCCCCGTCATCCCGATGCGCTCGACCGTACTGTTCCCGGGCGTGAGCCTGCCGATCTCGGCCGGCCGCCCGCAGACGCTGCGTGCGATCGAGGCTGCCCTCCGCGATCCTGACCATCGCGTGCTCGCGGTCGCCCAGCGCAGCGACGCCGAGGACGTCAACGTCGACGACCTGTACACGTTCGGTACGGTCGCCAAGATCGGCTCGGTCCAGCGCGGGCTGGGCGGCGTGCGGCTGATCCTCGAAGGGTACGAGCGCGCGCTCATCAAGCGCGTCGCGCCGCAGGACGGCTATCTGGTCGCGACGGTCTCGGAGGCCACGGATCTCGAGCCGATCGATCCGAAGGACAACACGTTCGTCGCGCTGCACCGCGAGGTGCGGGCGCGGGCGGCCGAGCTCGCGACCAAGCGCGGCGTCCCCGCCGAGGCGGTGGAGCAGATGCTCGAGCAGATCACCGAGCCGGGTCGGCTCGCCGATCTCGTCGCGGGCTATCTCGAGGTGCCGACGGCGGAGCGTCAAGCGCTGCTCGAGACCCTCGCGATCGAGGACCGCCTGCGCGGCGTGCTGATCCACATCCAGCGCCAGCTCGCGGTGCTGTCGGCACAGGAGGAGATCCAGTCCAAGGTCAAGGAGGAGCTCGGTGATCGCCAGCGCGAGGTCATCCTCCGCGAGCAGCTGCGCGCGATCCAGAAGGAGCTCGGTGAGGGCGCCGAGGGCGGCGACGAGTCGCTCAAGGAGCTCAAGGCCACGCTCGACAAGCTGCCGCTCCCCGACGAGGCCCGCAAGGAGGTCGACCGCGAGTGGGCGCGGCTGTCGCGCACCGGTCGCGAGTCGATGGAGTCGCAGGTGATCCGGACGTACCTCGAGACGATCGCCGAGCTGCCGTGGGGGACCCGCACCGACGAGTCGCTCGATGTCCAGCAGGCGGCGAAGATCCTCGACGAGGATCACTACGGCCTCGGCGACGTGAAGGACCGCGTGCTCGAGTTCCTCGCCGTCTATCAGCTCTCGCAGAGGAAGGACAACAAGGGCCGCATCCTGCTGTTCAGCGGAACGCCAGGCGTCGGCAAGACGTCGATCGCCACGTCGCTCGGCGGTGCGCGCGACGAGGCCGATATCCGCGGCCACCGGCGCACGTACATCGGCGCGTTGCCGGGGCGGATCATCGCGGGCATGAAGCAGGCCGGCAGCAAGAACCCGGTGTTCTTGCTCGACGAGGTCGACAAGCTCGGTATGTCGCACCAGGGCGATCCGGCGTCGGCGCTGCTCGAGGTCCTCGATCCGGCGCAGAACGACTCGTTCACCGATCACTATCTCGGCGTGCCGTTCGATCTGTCCGAGGTGATGTTCATCGCGACCGCGAACTTCATCCAGAACATCCCCGGTCCGCTGCTCGATCGCATGGAGGTCGTCGAGTTCGCCGGCTACACCGAGCGCGAGAAGCTCGAGATCGCGAAGCACTACCTGGTCGGCCGCGCGCTCGAGGATAACGGCCTCGACGGCGAACGGCTCGAGCTGACCGACGACGCGATCCGCGAGGTGATCACCGGGTACACGCGCGAGGCGGGCGTGCGCCAGCTCGAGCGCGAGCTCGGCCGGCTCGCACGCAAGGTCGCGCGCCGGATCGCCGCGAAGCTGATCGAGCGCGCGACGCTCGACCGCGCCGACGTGCGGCCGCTGCTCGGCAGGCCCCGCGTGCACCCCGAGAAGGCGGCGCGCGAGGATCAGATCGGTATGGCGACCGGCATGTACTACACGCCGGCTGGTGGCGACATCATGTTCGTCGAGGCGGCGCCGATGCGCGGCAAGGGGGACCTCATCCTGACCGGCCAGCTCGGCGACGTGATGAAGGAGTCCGCGCGCGCCGCCTGGACGTACGCCCGCGCGCACGCCGACTGGCTGTCGATCGACGACCGCGTGTTCGAGCGCGACGTCCACGTCCACGTCCCGGCGGGCGCGATCCCGAAGGACGGGCCGTCGGCAGGGATCGCGATGGCGACCGCGATGGTGTCCGCCCTGTCGGGACGCCCCGCGCGCCACGACGTCGCGGTGACCGGCGAGATCACGCTATCCGGGCGCGTGCTGCCGATCGGCGGCCTCAAGGAGAAGATCCTCGGGGCGGTCCGGGCGGGCATCTCCGAGTTCGTGATCCCGCAGGGCAACGAGGCCGACCTCGAGGATCTGCCAGCCGAGGTCCGCGAGCTCATTCACGTCACGCCCGTCGACACGCTCGCCGAGGCGCTCGCGATCACGCTGCGCGACACCACGCTGCGCGACGGCCGCCTGCACTTCGGGGACGGCCACGCGGCCGAGCCGCACCTCGCACACTAGTCGGCGATGGCCGGCGGCGCCCCGGCGGGCGCGGCACGCAGCGGTAGTGCCGGCAAGAAGATCGTGATCGCGAGCCCGAGCGCCGCGATCGCGAGCGAGACCCAGAACACGTCGACGAGCGCGCCGGTGAAGGCCCGCGCGAAGGCGGGGTCGACGTGACCGGCCGCCGGCATGCCATGTGGCGCAGCCCCCGCGAAGGAGGTCGCGAACACGGTGCCGAGCACGGCGAGGCCGATCGTCGTGCCCATCTGGCGGAAGAACGTCGCGGCCGCGGTCGCGACGCCGATCTGCGGCGGCGGCACCGAGGTCTGGATCGCGAGCGTGAACAGCGGGATCGACGGCCCGAGTCCGACGCCGAGCAGCACCATCTTGAGCGACATGTCGAGCTGGGTCTCGTCCGTCGATAGCGTCACCGCGAGCAGCGCGAAGCTGGCGACCAGGATCACGAGCGAGCCGACGAGCAGGCCCTTGTACGAGCCGAGCTTCGAGACCATGTAGCCGGCCGCGATGTTCGCGACGACGATGCCGAACGTCAGCGGTGTGGTTGTCAGCCCGGAGCTGGTCGCCGACAGACCGACGACATCGACCATGAACAGCGGCAAGAACACGATCGCGCCGAGGAACGCGCAGCCCACGACGAACGCGGCGAGCGAGCCGATCGCGAACGTCTTGATCCGGAACAGCTCGAAGTCGAGGATCGGGTTCGCGGCGCGCCGCTCGACCGCGACGAACGCGGCCACGCCGCCGAGTGACGTCGCGAGCAGCCCACCGATCTGCCACGACAGCCACGGCCAGCCGGTCGCCGCGGCGCCCTCGGCGTGCCCGAGCGAGAGGGCGAGCAGGAGCGGCAGCGTGGCGATCGCGAGCGTGACGGCGCCCAGCACGTCCAGCCGCGGCCGGACCTCGTGCGTGAGGCGCAAGGCCGGCATGCGCGACGCGATCAGCATCGCCGCGACGGCGCCGATGGGCAGGTTGACGAAGAACGTCCAGTGCCAGCTCAGCTGCTCGGTGATCACGCCGCCGAGGAGCGGGCCGATGACCGACGAGACGCCCCATGCTGCGCCGAACATGCCCTGCCACTTGCCGCGCTCGGCGGGCGGGAACAGATCGGCGGCGATCGCGAACGCGCTCGTGAACAGACCGGCCGAGCCCATGCCCTGCACCGCGCGGAACGCGATCAGCTGGCTCGCACTCTGCGCGAGCCCGCAGGCGAGCGAGCCGAGCAAGAAGATGCCGATCGCGACGAGCAGGATCCGGCGCCGGCCGTAGATGTCCGACAGCTTGCCGTAGATCGGGACGAGCACGGTCGACGCGACGAGGTACGCGGTCGTGATCCAGACGTAGAGGCTCGGATCGATCGCGAGGTCCTTCTGGATGAACGGACCCGCGGTCGCGACGATCGTCTGGTCGAGCGCCGCGAGCAACAGGCCGAGCAGGGCCCCGATCATGGTCGCGAGCTTGGTGCCCCTGGGGAGATCGACCGGCGCGTACATCGGCGCGCACTCTGACGTGGCCGGTGGCTGCTGCCTAGCCGGCCCAGACACTAGTTACGCCGGCGCCGGGAGGCGTGCGGATCGCGCGGCACCTTGACAACCCGTACGCCCGGGCGGTGGTGTGCACGGATCGGACACCCGCGAGCGTCGCATCACCTCGCGCTGGGAACGTCGGAGGCCTCACCGCATGATGAGGGGGCGAGCCCCGCGCGGACCTGCGGGTGCCGTCGGGATTTCGCCGCGTTGCTCGACGCGACGGTGGCTCGTGATTTGCTCGCGGCAGGGGGGTGGCTCGCCGCGACGCGTGGATCGGTTTGCCGAGGCCGGGGGCCCCCCGCGTCCTGACGGCGACCGACGAGCGCGCGACGATGGTGCTGTCCGGCGAGATCACGGCGCCGCGCGCGTGGCCGCGTCACGAGTCGCCCGAGGTGGCGGCGGCCGAGACGTTCGGCGCGTATGTCGTGTTCGAGCAGCTCGGGGTCGGCGGGATGGCGTCGGTGCATCGCGCGCAGCGCCGGACCGCGGGTGCGCGCCAGCGCGTCGCGCTCAAGCGCCTGCTGCCGCACGCCGCATCGGACGACGAGCTGCTGAAGCTGTTCCTCGAGGAGGCGCGCCTGGTCTCGCGGCTACGTCACCGCAACATTGCCGAGATCTACGACGTCGGTTGCGTCGACGGCGAGTACTTCCTGGCGATGGAGCTGGTCGCCGGCCCGACGCTCAAGAAGCTGCTCCGCCACTGCACGTCGACGGTCGGCCTGATCCCGTATCCGATCGCGGTGAACCTGCTCATCCAGGTCTGCGACGCGCTCGCGTACGCGCACGAGCTCTGCGACGAGGCGGGCACGCCGCTGCACCTCGTCCATCGCGACGTGTCGCCGTCGAACATCGTGATCTCGACGAACGGCGTGCTCAAGCTGATCGACTTCGGAGTCGCGAAGACCGCGAGCACGCACACGCAGGCAGGCATCATCAAGGGCAAGCTCGCGTACATCGCGCCCGAGTACCTCGACGACACCGGGCTCGATCGACGCGCGGATCTGTGGGCCGTCGGCGTGGTCGCGTACGAGCTGCTCACCGGCGAGCGCCTGTTCGCCGGCGACGACGATCTCGACATGATGCAGCGCGTCCGCGCGCAGCCGATCGTGCCGCCGTCGCACCACAACCCGGACGTGCCGGCCGAGCTCGAGGCGATCGTGATGACCGCGCTCGAGCGCGATCCGGCGCAGCGCTGGCAGAACGCGACCGCGCTGCGCAACGCGCTCGCCGGTGTCGCCCGGCCATCGACGAACGCCGAGATCATGGAGTGGGTCGAGTGGGTGTTCGCGCTGTCCAACAGCGGGCTGCGTCCGGTGCGCGGCAGCCGCCCGCATCGCGCCGTGCAGCCGGTGCTGCTCGCGGCGGACCTCGTGATCTCCGAGCCACCGCCGACCGGCCCGGTGCTGCCGCCGGCCGCGCGCCAGCTCCCGCTGCCCCCGCTGCCGACGATGACCGGCCCGCGCGTCGCGCCACCACTCGCGTTGCGGCCGCCGCGCGCGTACGCACCGCCCATCGGCGCGGCGATGGTCGCGCGGCGCAGACGGCGACGGCTGGTCGTACCGCTCGTCCTGTTCTTGCTCGGCGGGCTCGCGAGCGCGCTGGCCGTCCCGATGCTCTACGAGCTGCTCGCGGCCTGGCTGGGCTCGTAACCGGCCCGGGCTTTCCCGGTGCTGAACGTCCTCGGATCGGCGTACGATACGAGGTCAGGGGGTTCGGTGACACGCGATCCAACGGATCCAGCTTCGTCGACAGCAGAATCCACAGACAGCGAGCGCGACGCCAGGCGCACGCTGCCGCCGCCGCGTACCACCGGACGCATCCCCTCGGTGCCGCGCGCGAGCAGCGCCGAGAGGTCTGGACCGACGGCGGCGCCTCCGGTACCTCGCGCCATGCCGGTGCCGGTGCCGCCGGGCCGGCCCGGGTTGCCGGGGGTTCGCCCGCTGCCGCGCGGGCCATCGGCACCCGCCGCGCCGCCACCTGCGGCGGCCGCCACCCCCGTGCCGCTGCCCGGCCTGACCGAACCGGCGCGGGGGCGCTTCAGCACCGATACCGCACCCGGTGCGCCGGCACTGCCGGAGCTCGAGCTCGAGGACGACGACGACGACGACCTCGCCGATCCGCCGACGCGCGCACTCCAGGCGCAGTTCGCCCAGGCCGAGGCGACCGCGGACGGCGAGCCCGCCCTCGCGCCCGAAGCGCGCGCGGTGATCGCGACGTGCGAGTCCGAGCTCGGCACCGGGCCCGAGCCGCTCCGCTCGGCGCGACTGCACTGCGAGATCGCGCGTGCGTACGAGGTCGCCGCGCGCTGGTCCGAGCAGACGGCCGAGCACTACCGTCAAGCGCTCGAGCTCGCGCCCGACTACCTGCCCGCGATCCGCGGCGCGCGGCGCTCGGAGATCGAGCGCGGCAACTTCGAGGCGGCGCTCGCGCTGTTCGATGCCGAGGAGAAGCTCGCGTCGTCGCCGCGCAGGAAGGCGCTGCTCTGCTACGAGAAGGGCCGGCTGATCGAGGATCAGATGCGCGAGCCGCCGCGCGCGAGAGAGCTCTACGTGCGAGGGCTCGACCTCGATCCGACGAACGCGTCGCTGCTCAAGGCGATCGAGCAGTGCGATCGCAACGCGGGTGCGGCGGGCGCGCTGATCGACACGTTTGCCCGGGCGGCGAACGCGATCTCCGACGATCCACGGCATCGCGCGGCACTCGTCGTCGCCCGCGCGCGCCTGATCGAGCGCACCACGCCCGCGCGGGATCCTGCGCCCGAGGCGCTGTACGAGGCCGCGCTGGAGCTCGACGGCCACGCGGTCGGTGCCCTCGACGCGCTCGAGCGGATCTACCGGCGCGATGGCGCGTGGCGCGACCTCGGCGGCACGCTCGCTCGCCAGGCCGAGCACAGCCAGGAGCCCGGCCGCCGCTCGCTCGTGCTGTACCGGCTCGCCGAGCTGCAGGACGAGCGGCTCGGTCTGCGCGCCGAGTCGATCGAGGCGCTCGTCGACGCCGCCGAGGCGGTGCCCGGCGATCCGCTCGTGCTCGAGGAGCTCGCGCGCGGCTACGCGCATGCCGAGCGGTTCGACAAGCTCGCCGAGGTGCTCGCCTCGCTCGTCGAGCTCGCGCCCGACGCTCGCGAGCGGGTCGCGCTGCTGCACCGGCTCGGTCAGGTGCTCGAGGGGCCACTCGTCGATCCAGAGGCCGCCGTGCAGCGCTACCAGCAGGCGCTCGCGCTCGAGCCGACGGCGCTGCCGGTGCTGCAGGCACTCGGCCGCCTGCTCGCGTCGCGCAAGCAGTGGGCGGCGCTGATCGACATGCTCGCGAACGAGGCGAACGCGACCGATGTCGCGGAGCGCGCGGCGACGGCCCACGCGCGGATCGCCGAGACCTTCGAGGTCCACCTCCGCGATCCGGGCGAGGCGGTGAACCACCACGCGCGCGCGCTCGCGCTGGTGCCCGGCTTTCCGAGCTCGTTCAAGGCGCTGTCGCGGCTCTACGTCCAGCTCGCCCGCCACCGCGAGCTCGTCGAGCTCCTCGAGCGCGCGGTCGGCGAGACGAGCCTGCGCTCGCTCCAGATCGCCTATCTGATGAAGGTCGGCTCGCTGTGGGAGGACGCGCTGACCGATCCGGTGCAGGCGCTGCACGCGTACCGTCGCGTCCAGGAGCTCGCGCCCGATGACCTGGTCGCGATCCACGCGATCCAGCGCGTCACCGAGGCCGCCGGCCGCCACCCGGCCCTGGTCGAGGCGATCGAGCGCGAGGCCGAGCTCGTCGACGATCATGCGCTGCGGGTCGGCCTGCTGCACCGCGCCGGCACCGTGCTCGACGAGCACGTCGGTGACACCGAGGCGGCGCTCGTGCGGTTTCGCAAGTCACTCGAGCTCGATGCCGCGTTCGTGCCGGCACTCGCCAGCGTGGGCCGGATCTATTACCGGACCGGGCGCTGGGCCGAGCTGCTCGAGATCTACGAGCGTCACGCCGGCGCGGCGCCGCGCGACGAGGCGGTCGCGCTCTACTTCAAGATGGGCGAGCTGTGCGAGGACAAGCTCGGTGACAGTCCCGGCGCCGCCGCGTGGTATCGCCGCGCGCTCGAGCTCGACGCGACGTACCGGCCCGCGATCCACGCGCTCGTCCGGCGCTGCCGCGAGAGCAAGGACTGGGCGGGGCTCGCGGGCGCGCTCGCGATCGAGGTCGCCGCGCTCGACCACGCACCGGCGCGTGCGGCGGTGTGGTTCCGCATCGGTCAGGTCCACGAGGACTGGCTCGGCGAGCCCGCCAAGGCGATGGCCGCGTACGGGACTGCGCTCGAGCTGCGGCCGACGTATCGGCCGGCGCGGATCGCGCTCGCCCGGCTGTGCGCGCAGGACAACCAATGGATGCAGCTCATCGACCTGCTCTCGCAGGAGGTCGCGTCGACGGACGACACCGAGTACGCGACGACGATCCTGATGCGCCAGGGCGAGATCTATCGCGACGAGCTCGACGATCTCGATCTCGCGGTGCACTGCTTCGAGGCTGCTCTCCAGCACCCGGTTGGCCTGATCCCGGCGCTGCTCGCGCTCGAGCCGCTCTACATCCGGCAGGGTGCGTGGGCAAAGCTCGCGATCGTGTACGGCGAGCTCGGCCACAAGCTCGCCGACAAGCAGGCGCGGATCGCGGCGTTGCGCGAGCTCGCGCGGCTCCAGCGCGTGCACGATCTCGGCACGGCCGATGACCGTGCGCGGACGCACGAGGCGATCCTGTCGATCGATCGCGATGACGAGGCTGCGCTGATCGCACTCGAGGCGATCGGCCGCGAGGCCCACGACGACACGATCCTCGTCGGCGTCTATCGCCGGCTCGGCGAGGTCACCGAGCACCCGGGGCTCGCGGCTGGTTTTCTCACGGACCTCGGCCAGGCCCTCGAGCGCAACGGGGACAAGCGCGCGCTCGACGCGTACAAGGACGCGGTCAAGCAGGACCCGAGCTTGCTCACCGCGATCCGCGGTCTCGCGCGGGTCGGCGATCTGCTCGGCAACCCGCGCGCGATGGCGCAGGCGGCGCGCCACGAGGCCGAGCTCACGCGCAAGCCGGAGATCGCGGCGAAGCTCTTCGTGCGCTCCGGCATCCTGCGGCGCGAGCAGATGAACGACCTCGGCGCGGTCGAGGACTTCGAGCGCGCGCTCGAGGTCTGGCCCGACGACACCCAGGCGGCAGAGCGGATCATCCAGCCGCTGCTCGAGACCGGTCAGGTCCTCCACCTCGTCGACGTGCTGTCGAAGGCCGCGGTATCCGCGAAGTCCGCCGAGCGCAAGACCGCGCTCTGGCTCGAGGTCGGCAACCTCTACGCGAAGCGGCTCGACAACCTCGGCGCCGGCATCACCGCGTTCAAGCGCGCGCTCGATGCGACACCCGGTCACGTGCTCGCGCTGTCGCGGCTCGCCGATGCCTACGAGAAGAACAAGCAGTGGGGCGATGCCGTGGCGACGTTCGAGCAGCTGCTCGCGCTGACCTCCGACGACACGGCGCGCGCCGATGCGCACCTGCGGCTCGCCGCGATCTTTCACGAGCACCTCAGCAAGATCGATCGCGCCACCCGGTGCGTCGAGGCCGTGCTGCGCGGCAACCCCAAGCACGCCGGCGCGCTGACCCGGCTCGCCGACATCCAGCTGCGGTCGGGTAACGAGGCCGACGCGGTCGCGACGACGCAGCGGCTCGTCGATCTCGCCACCCATCCGCGCGACAAGGGTGCCGCGCTCGTGCGGGTCGCCCGGATCCAGCGCAAGCGCGGCGAGGACGTCGCCGCCGATACCGCGCTCAGCGAGGCGCTGTCGCTCGAAGGACCCGGTGGCGACGCCGAGCGCGATCTCGAGAAGTCGATCGAGCGCAGCAAGAACTGGGTCGGCTACGCGGCGGGGCTCGCCGCGTTCATCAAGCGCGCGCGCGGCGAGGACGGCGGCGGCCCGCAGCTCGTCACCGCATACCTCGCGCTCGCGCGGACGTACGCCGAGCACATGGGACTGCCGGCGCGCGCGATCGACGCGCTCACCGAGGGCACCAAGGATACGAACGGCGATCAGCGCGTCGTGCTAGCGCTCGCCCGATTGCTGCGCGAGGCCGGCCGGCTCGACGAGGCGCTCGGTCAGCTCAAGCAGGCGGTCGCCTTCGATCCGCTGCACGTCGAGTCGTGGCGCGAGCTGTCGCTGCTGTTCGAGCAGGGCGGCCGCCGCGACGACGCACTGCGCACGTCGGCGCCGCTCGCGATCCTCGGTGCGGAGTCGCGCGTGCGCTCGACGCCGCGCCCGGCGAGCGCCGCGGACGGCTCGTTCGGCAGCCAGGTGATGGCATCGATCGCCGCCGACAACGCACTGGCCGCGCCGCTCGCGAACATGGTCGTCGCGCTCGCCGACTGCGTCGGCAAGGTGTACCCGGCATCGCTCGAGCGCTACGGGCTGACCGCGCGCGATCGGCTGGGCCCGAAGTCGGCCGGCTCGCCCTGGGAGCTCGCGGCGCGCATCGGCCGGATCTTCGGCGTCGAGCTCGAGGTCTACGAGCACTCCGGTGCCGAGCCGATGGTCATCGTCGAGCCGCTCGAGGTGCCCGCGCTCGTCGTCTCGCAGCTCGTGCGCCGGCTGCCGCTCGCCCAGCAGGTGTTCCTGCTCGGCTTCGGGGTGGCGTCGATCGCGACCCGGCTGCACCCGGCGATCTGGCTGCGCACCGAGGAGCTCGAGACGATCGTCACCGGCGCCGTGCGCGTCGTCGCGCCCGCGTACACGCTCGGCGGCGCGGGCAGCGACGAGGCGAACAGCGCGCGCGACACGCTGCGCAAGCTGGTCAGCCGCAGGTGGCGCCGGCCGCTGGAGCTCGCCGGCGAGGAGCTGGTGGTGAAGCCCGCCGGCAGCGTCGCCGGGTGGCAGATCGCGATCAAGCAGACGATGCTACGCGCCGCGATGCTGCTCGCCGACGATCTACCGGCGAGCTTCGAGGCGATGCGTCACGTGGTCGCGATGCCCGCGGTGCGCGGCGCCGCGCTCGTCCAGGGCTCGGAGCCGGTGCGCGACCTGATGCGCTTCTGGATCTCGAACCGCGCGGCCAGCGTTCGCCAGCACGCCGGCATGCTCGGCGGTTAGCTCACTTCGCGGGCTGCTTGTACGCCGGCGCGTACTCGCCGAGCACGGTCGTGCTGCGCGCCGCGCTCGGCAGCCAGCGATCGACCTTGCCGAGGTACCAGCTACCGGCGACGAGCACGAGGCCGGTCAGCGCGATATAGAGCCGCCACGGTGGGGTCCGGTCGGCGAACGGATCCGAGAACGAGCGCTTCGCGCCGGACGGGATGGCGGCGAGCTCGGTCATCGCCGCGCCGAACGCGACGTTGATCCGCGCGCGGCCGTTGATCGCCCAGCCGTTGGCATCGAGGATCGGACCCAGGTTGCGGCGGCGCAGCTTGAGCCACGCGAGCAGCATCGAGGGGCCCGAGATCATCATCAGCAGCGCGAGCACGCCGAGCGGCAGCCACTTGCCGAGCCCGAACATCGTCGCGAGCAGCGCGCCGACGAGGGTGCCGATGCCGCCGATCGCGACGCCAATCGCGGCGACGGTGCCGAGATCGATCTTTTTTGGCTCGCGCGGGCCGGGCGCGGTCTCCGCGATCGCCTTGCCAGCGGCATCGACCGCCGTCGTCGCCTTCGCGTCGGCTGCCTGCGCGCGCTTGGTGACGTTATCTTCGACGACCTTGACCAGCTTCTTGTACGGCGCCCAGAACGCCTCGCGCACGCTGATCGGGTTCGCGATCAGCTTCGTCACGGTCGCGTCCCAGTCCTTGCCCTCGCGATCGTAGAAGATGCCATTGCGGCCGACGAACACGTTGTCGGCGTCGCCGTTCGTCAGCGCCGCGGCGATCTGCTTCTTCGTGCCGTCCCGCGTGATATCGCAGTAGACGAGACACGCGTCGGAGGACACCGCGAGCGTGGCGTGCTTGGCGGTGTCCGCGACCGGTACGCAGAGGCGAAGCGCGCGGCCGTCGAGGTACAGCGTGCCCGCCTGGAACGCACCATCCTTCTTCGAGTAGAAGTCGGAGAAGTTGACGAAGTTGCGTGCGATCCGGCTGAAGTCGCGCTGGTAGCGCACCGCGCGGACCACCGCCGTGATCTGGTCGTACTCGCTGGCCAGCGCCGCGTCGGCCGCGATCAGGTCCTGCACCGTCGCGCGCAGCGCCGGGTCGGCGAGCTCGCGGATGCGGTCCGCGGCCAGCCCGGTCACCTTGGTCGTGGGCGTGCCAGCACGCCACGCCTCGAACGCGGCGAGCTTGTCGGTGATCGCGGCGAGGTCGGCGGCCACGAGCGCGTCGCGCGCGCCGAGGATCGGCTTGACGGTCTTGTCGACGAAGGTCGCCATCGCCTGCGCCCACGCCGGGTTGACGCCCGCCGTGAGCGGCAGCCGCGCTGCGGCGTCGATGCGGGCGAGTGGAAGCTTCGCGATCGCCTCGTCGCCGGTGGTCAGCGACCTGCCGGCGAGCGCGACCAGCTCGGCCTCCTGGCCAGCGAGTGCCGCCTGAGCGCGCGGATCGAAGGCGACGAGCCGGCACCGAGTGAAGTAGTCCTCGAGCTTGCCTTTCACCGCATGCAGCGCATCGGCGGCAGAATCGGTCGCCTCGCCGAGCGTCCGCGTCGCGTCGCCGGCGGCGAGCCACGCGGCGTGCTTGTCGACGTCGGCGAAGAACTGATCGGCGAGCGCGCGGTCGATGCCCGGCTTGCCGCTGCGGTCGGTGACGCTGCCGCCCGTCGCGATCGCGTCCTCGATCGCGGTGCGCACGGGGCCGGCCTCTGCGGACGCCGGGATGATGATGCCGTCGCCGTTGAGCACGGTGTCGGCGAACGCCTTGGTGACCGCGAGGGTGTCCTCGATCGAGATCGATGTGGCGGCCGGTTTGCCGAGATCGGCGAGCATGCGCTTGGCGGCGGCGAGCACGCCCGGGTCGGCGATCGCGTCGAGCAAGACCTCGCCGTGCGACGTCAACACCTCGCTCGGGTTCTTGAACACGCGCTTGATCTCGGCGACCGCCGCGAGGATGTCCTGGACGCGGATCCGGCCGTCGTTGTGGAGGTCGAGCAACGCGAGCGTCGCGGGATCGATGTCGACTCCCGACGTCGGCATCGCCAGCGCGACCCACAGCTTTTGATCGAGGTCGGGGAGCGCGAGCAGATCGAATCCGTCGCGCAGCGCCACCTGATCGACCGCTCCCGCCCTGAAGAAGTGCCAGCGATGCTGCATGTAGGGCGCATCCTAGAGCACGGCGGGCGGGACGGCTGCTGGGACCGCCTGCAAGTTTCTCGCGCCCGCGGGGGACGAGAATTCTCTGACCGCGCTACTTTCGGCAGATGCGGAGGTCCTGCGTGCTCGCCGCGCTCGTGCTCGCCGCGTGCGGCGGCACGCGACCGGCCCCCCGGCCGGCGATCACGGTCCCGCCTGCCGAGGCGGGGGCGCTGCACGCGGTCGCGGACTTCGACGTGATCGCCGATCGCGCCCAGCGCTCGCGCGCGCTGTTCGCCGAGGCGAGCCGCGTGCTCCTGCACCCGCGCTGCGTCAACTGCCACCCCGACGGCGACACGCCGCACCAGGGGATGACGCTCGTGCTCCACGATCCGCCGGTCGTCCGCGGCCCCGACGATCGGGGCGTGCCGGGCAACCAGTGCACGACGTGTCACCAGGATCGCAACCAGGAGCTGGCCCGCGTGCCGGGCGCGCCCGAGTGGCACCTCGCGCCGATCGAGATGGCGTGGATCGGCAAGTCAACCGCGTACATCTGCCATC
>DAIRFU010000678.1:0-3879 GCA_036794935.1 Kofleriaceae bacterium
GAACACGAGCTGGCCGACCGAGACGGTCGCCTCGCCGGTGTCGCTCGACGCGATCGCGAGTGTGACGTCGGCCGTCGGCTCGGTCTGCAGCACCACGGTGAACGCGTCGGCGCCGCCCGCCTCGGTGGTCGCGAGGTCCGTGGTCGGTGCGATCACGATCCCCACCGTGTCGTCGTCGCTGTTGATGCCATCGAGGTCGGTCGGATCGACGCCGCCGTACGCCGGGTCGCTGCTCGCCGCTGCACCGAGCGTGATCGTGAACATCTGATCGCCGTCGTCGACCGCGTCGTCTGCGCCGGTGACCGTGATCATCTGCGGCTGGTCCCAGTCCGCCGAGGTGAACACGAGCTGTGCTGCCGAGACCGTCGCCTCGCCGGCATCCGAGGATCCAACGGCGATCGTGACGTCCCCGGTCGGCTCCGTCTGCAGCACGACCGAGAACGCCGACTGCGCGCCGGCCTCGCTGGTCTCGAGCAGCGCCGGTGCGCTGACCGTGATGCCGCTCAGATCGTCGTCGACGTTGACGATCGAAACGTCATCGGGATCGAGTGCCTGGTATGCGGGGTCGGCGCTCGCCGCCGCGCCGAGCACGATCGTATAGGCGACCGAGCCGTCGGCGATCGCGTCGGCCTGGCCGGTGACGGTGACCAGCTGCGGCGCGTCCCAGTCGTCCGCGGTGAACGTCAGCGATGCGTGATCGGCGACGCCCTCGCTATCGTCGCTGCTCGCGATCGGGAGCGTGACCTCGGCGCTCGGCTGCGAGGTGAGGTGGACCTCGAACGCCGCCGTCATGCCGGCCTCGCTCGTCATCAGCCCGAGCAGCGGCGACACCGCAAAGCCGGGGCTGTCATCATCCTGGTTCGTGATCTCGAGATCGACCGCGCCGAGCCGCGCGGCCTCGACGCGCACCGTGTAGGCCTGGTCACCGTCGGCGCGTGCGTCGTCGACGCCGGTGATCGTGACCGTGCGCGCCCGGTCGTAATCGTCGCGCCCGAACGTCAGCGTGCTCGGCGACACGATCCCCTCGGCCGCGTTCGTGCTGGTCAGCGCCACGGTGACGTCGCCCGGCGGCGGGTTCGTGAGCGCGACCGTGAACGTGGCGGTGCCGCCGGCCTCGGTCGTTCGCAGATCGAGCTGCGGCGAGACGAGCAGCGTGCCGCCGCCGCGATGCACGTTGTCACCACAACCACAAAGCGCGAGGACGGCGAACGCGAGCAAGTCGCGGCGTGAACCCATCGCGCGAAATTGTACGGCGATCCGGAGCTAGCCGTCGACGAGGATCGGCACGTCGAGTCGGGCCGCCGCCGCGAGCGCGCGCAGGAATGCGGCGAGCTGTTCTATATCTGCATCGGCCTGGACCTCGACCCGCGCGCCGGCAAGCGCCCGCGCCCGGCCGGGCTCGTCCTTGAGGTCGTGCAGGCTGGTGTCGTGCGGGATGACGCCGCAGAACAGTGCGAGCATGAGGCAGTGCGTCGGCGCGAGATTGCCGACGAGGAACATCATCTGGAACAGCTGGTCGGACGAGATCTCGATCACGCCGTCGTTGCTCTCCCAGCGCACCCCGTACGGCACCCGGCTCTCGAAGAAGGTCGTTCCGGCCGCGCGCAGCTTCGCGGTCGGCGCGCCGTCCCAGCCGAACTCGGCCAGGCCGCGCACGAGCAGTGCGCCGGCGGTGCAGGCCAGCGACGTCGGCAGCCGGGCCATCAGCCAGGCCTCGACGCGCTCGGGGATCGGGTAGCGGATGCGGCGGTGGCAGGCGAACTCTCGCGCCAGGTGCGCCGGGCAGTTGCCGCAGTGCTCGGCGACCGTGTCGAGCGGCCGCGCCTCGTCGAGCAGGTCCTGCAGCGTCACGCCGCGCCCCGACTCGCCCTCGCTCGTCCGGGTGGTGAGCTGGATCTCGATCTCGCCGGGGGCCCGGGCGTCGCCATCCTCGCGCATGTGGGCGAGCGCGGAGCGGGCGAGGATGCGCGTGCGGTTCAGGTTGACCAGACGATCGACACCGAGCCGGCGGTGCGGCTCGCAGCGAACCTCGAGGAGATAGTCGATCGCCATTCGCCGAGCGTACCAATGGGGCCCGACATGGGGTAAGAACAGCCCCACGCACCCGTAGCTCAGCTGGATAGAGCGTTGGCCTCCGGAGCCAAAGGTCACAGGTTCGAATCCTGTCGGGTGCACCCAGTGAAGACGCTCGCCGAGATCGCGATCGAGGCCGGCCTCGTCACCAAGGCGGGGGCTGCCAAGGCGGGCCGCATGGCCGAGGAGCGCAAGGAGCCGCTCGTCGTCGTGCTGATCAAGCAGCTCGGCGTCAACGAGGTCGCGCTGATCGGCGCACTCCGCAAGCAGACCCGGGTGCCGCTGCTCGATCCGGCGCAGGTCGACGTCGATGTCGAGGCGCTGCGGATCGTGCCGCGCGACTCGTGCGCCCGCCTGCGCGTGCTGCCGCTCGGGCTGACCGTCGACGGCAAGACGCGCGTTTTGCGGGTCGCGATGGCGGACCCGACCGACACGTCGGCGATCCTCGAGCTCGAGGTGATCGCGAACTGCGAGATCGAGGTGACGGCGCTCCCGCTGTCCGCGATCGAGGAGCTCGTCGACAAGGGCTACAAGCAGTTCTCGACCGCCGTCCTTCGCCCCCGGGTGTTCGGCAACAACCTCGCCGTCACGACGAAGCAGAACCGGAGCACCCAGCCGATCGACGAGACCACGGCCCCGTCGTCGGAGGTGTCCGTCACCGCTCAGATTCCGCTGTCGATGCTGGCCCCTGCGCCCGACCTCGATGCCCGGTTCATGGCGCTGTGCCAGGTGCTGATTGGCAAAGGCATCCTGACCGAGGCCGAGCTGGCCGAGGCACTCAGGAAGGTCGAGTCCGGCAAGCCCTCAGAATCCTGAGGGTTGGCCACGTTTTGCCACGGGCATCCGGGCAACCCTGCGCTATCATCCATGAGTCGTCCGTCCAGGCGACCCATGTCCCGTCATGAGATGACTACTGCGTCGATGATCACGTGCGCCGGTTGCAAGCACGGCTATGCCGAGACGGCTTTGTTCTGCCCGAATTGCGGAACGCCGAAGGCACGCGACACCGTCACCGGTGACCCGCTCGTCGGCAAGGTGCTCGGCGAACGCTTCCAGGTCCTCGACCTGATCGGTCAGGGTGGCTCCGGCACGATCTATCGCGCCGAGCACGTGACGCTGCGCCGCAAGGTCGCGATCAAGGTGCTGCACAACGAGCTCTCGCGCGACGATCTCGCGATCGAGCGGTTCCGCCGCGAGGCGACGACGGTCGCCGAGATCGATAACGAGCACATCGTCGAGATCCACGATTTCGGGCGCACACCCGATGGCCGGCTCTACCTCGCGATGGAGCTGCTCGAGGGCGAGAACCTCGATGGCGTACTCGCGCGCGAGAAGCAGCTCTCCGTCGAGCGCGCCGCCGACATCCTGATCCAGGTCGGTGAGGCGCTGATGGAGGCGCACGCGATCGGCTACGTCCATCGCGATCTGCGGACGCGCAACATCTATCTCGCGGTCCGCCGCGGCAAGGCGAACTTCGTCAAGCTGCTCGACTTCGGGCTCGCGAAGCTCGTCGAGTCCGATGCTTCGGCCGCGTCGACGAGCCTGGGCATGACGTTCGGCGATCCGCGCTACATGTCGCCCGAGCAGGCGCGTGGCGACCGCATCGATCGACGCGCCGATATCTACCAGCTCGGCTGCATCGCCTACGAGATGCTGACCGGCGCGCCGCCGTTCACCGGCAACCGCGTGTTCGACATCCTCAGCAAGCAGGTCACCGAGGCGCCCGAGCCGCTGCCGACGCGCCGGCCCGGCGTGCCGCTGTGGATGGAGGCGGCGGTCGCGAAGATGCTCGCGAAGGATCCCGAG